>JAEZJD010000126.1 GCA_023436425.1 Bacteroidota bacterium
GGAGCTTCGTACTTTTTTCATCAACTGCTTGCACAATGCTGTAAATGTGTTTTATCACATCTGCCTCGCCCGCATAATTTATCTTATCGAAATCATCTGTTGGCTTGTGATAATCGGCATGCAACCCCGTGAAATAAAACAGTACAGGGATGTCTTTTACGTAAAATGATGTGAGGACGCTTGGGCCTGTACCGCTGGAGTCGAATCTGAACTGCAAATGATCAACGTACAACTTCGATTTTTCTTCACCGTAAATGCTGCCCCACACAGGTGAAGTACCATAGCCGCCAACCGTTACTACGCGGGAAGAATCATTCAACCTTCCCACCATATCCATATTGATCATGTAGTTAACAGCATTCGCGGCAACAGGCAGATGATCTGCAAAATATTTTGATCCATATAACCCAAGTTCCTCACCGGAAAATGCAACAAACACGTAGTTATTGTTTTTCAGCGATGAAGCTTTCAGCAGTCTCGCCATTTCAATAAGCGCTGCCGTTCCGCTGGCATTGTCATCGGCACCGTTGTGCACCTGCAAGTCCGTTCCGGTGTGGCGTGAATTATGATCTTCGCCAAAGCCGAGATGGTCAAAGTGAGCGCCGACAATCACAGTGGTAGCAGCTCCATTATCAATCGTCCCCACTACGTTGCGCCCTGTACGAACTTTGTCACTCAGTTCTGTCTTTAGTTTCACATCAACCATAGCCGAAGGATCGTGCAAATAAATCTTTGCAGCATCGCGGTTTATATAAACAACGGGAATAGTGAGCAACGGTGTTCTGTCTTTCGCATCATATCGTAAATCATCGGTTTTGCCGGAGGTGTTGTAGATAAAAAATGCAATGGCGCCCTTTCTTTCCGCAGCCTTCGCTTTTGTAAGAACAGCATTATTCAGGTCGAAATGAGGGTTCGCGGCATTTTCTGCCAGAAAATCTTTTAAATCTAAAAACCATGGCATGCCTTGCTCCTGCAAAGCGATCGAAGGAAGTGCTTCAATAGTCTTGTTGCCGGAGTAAGGAAGAGGAAAAAAATCCTTTTCCAACAGCAGGTTTTTACCGTCAATAGTTAAAAACGAGGCAGGTGCAAATGCCCTTCCTTCGTTTACATCAAACGGTTGTATGTAGCCGTTAGTACCTTTTGGCTGCAAACCGATTTGCTGAAATTGAGCACTGATGTATTCGGCAGCTTGTTGCTCCCCCGCAGTTCCTGTGCGCCTGCCCTGAAGCTTGTCGTCTGCGAGAAACTGAACATGAAGCTTTATATTGCTAACGAGTTGTGCATCATTAATTTCTTTTGGGTTTTTGGCAACAGCACAACTAATAAAAAATAGGGGAAGCAGATATTTTCTCACAGAAGAAGGTTTAGCAAAGGACAAATGTATGACTGACGCAATGGTTATGACGAAAATCATACTCGTTTTTCCTTAACCTTTCTCTAAAACTATTTATTCATTAACGCTGTGCAGATGTGTGCAGCTAACTTTGCGCCCAACGATACGTGACGAAGAAAACAGTTCATATTGCCTTAGTTGGTAATCCTAATAGCGGAAAAACTTCTCTATTCAATTCTCTGACCGGTTTAAATCAGCGTGTCGGCAACTTTCCGGGCGTAACAGTTGATAAGAAAACGGGACATAGCAACATCTCCGATACACTTTCGGGAAACGTAATTGATCTGCCGGGCACGTACAGCCTTTATCCGAAACGGATGGACGAATGGGTCAGTTATCGGGTACTTCTGAACCAGGACAAGGACATTCGTGCTGATCTTTTCGTGGTTGTGGTGGATGCGAGTAACCTTAAACGTAACCTTCTTTTTTGCTCACAAATACTCGATCTGAAAAAGCCGGTGGTAGTGGCACTCACGATGGCTGATCTGGCAAAAAGAAAAGGTATTTTGATTGACGTTGCCGAACTGGAAAGAGAACTTGGGGTGCCCGTTATCTCTGTCAACCCAAGAAAAAACAAAGGCATTGCACAACTCAAGAAAGCAATTGACTTAACAGCGGCAAACCTGTATAAAATTCCTGCACGAGATTTTATTGAAAACAAACAATTGGCTGCAGAACCGATAGCCGAATTGCAAAACATTTTTCCCGGTACGAGCGATTATTCTGCTATTCATTACCTCATAAATCATGAGGAGTTTGACTTAGACAATTCGCTGCAGGAGCGGGTGGAAAATATTGAACTGAAATATAGCTTTAATCATACAAAAACGCAGGCAACTGAAATACTTCAACGATACGGTCGCATCAAGCGCATTATGCAAACGGCGGTGAAGGAGCCTGACCCACACGAGAAAAAAATATTTTCCGAGAAGCTCGATAAAGTTTTATTGGACAGGCGTTGGGGCTACCTGATTTTGCTTGCAGTTCTTTTTCTGCTTTTCCAAAGTGTGTTTTGGCTGGCGCAATATCCGATGACGTGGATTGAAGAAGGTTTTTCGTACGCCAGCGAATTTTTATCTCACCACATTGATAAAGGCTGGTTCAGCGATTTGGTAATTAACGGTGTTGTAGCAGGTCTAAGTGGCATTATGATTTTTGTGCCGCAAATCATGATTTTGTTTGGATTAATCACGGTTTTGGAAGACAGTGGCTACATGGCCCGCATCAGTTTTCTCACCGACCGATTGATGCGCAGTGTGGGATTGAATGGTAAAAGTGTAATGCCTCTAATCAGTGGTTTTGCCTGCGCAGTACCGGCGATTATGAGTGCGAGAAACATCGAGAACCGTAAAGAAAGATTGCTTACAATTCTCATTACGCCTTTCATGAGCTGCTCTGCAAGGCTGCCTGTCTACACCATTTTGATTGCCCTCGTAATCCCCAATGTGTACTACTATCATTTTTTCAGTTTGCAGGCTTTGGTAATGATGGGACTTTACCTGCTTGGACTCTTCATGGGATTACTTGTTGCCTACATAACGAAGTTTTTCATCAACATAAAAGAACGAAGTTTTTTCATTCTTGAACTTCCTACATATCGTCCGCCACGTGTTAAAAACGTTGTTACGGCAATGACAAATAAGGCAAAGATTTTTCTTACCGAAGCCGGAAAGATTATCATGATCATCAGCCTGATACTTTGGTCATTAAGCTATTTCGGACCACCATCCCGCATGGAAGCTGTGACGGAAAAATATGAGCAGGCAAAGGTTGCGAAAGCCAAACCCATTGAGGAAATTGACGCTGATTACAGCGAAGCCAAACTTGAAAATTCGTATGCCGGTGTGTTAGGTAAGGCACTTGAGCCGGCGATTAAGCCACTTGGGTATGACTGGAGAATTGGAATTGCTTTAGTGACTTCTTTCGCTGCGAGAGAGGTTTTCGTTGGCACAATGGCAACATTGTTCAGCGTCGGTGAAAGTGATGAAGGAGTAATGCTGCGTGATAAAATGCGTTCAGCGAAAAAAGCGGACGGAACGCCTTTGTTCTCTCTGGCCACAGGCATTTCCTTAATGATATTTTACTTATTTGCCATGCAGTGTATGAGCACACTCGCTGTGGTAAAACGAGAAACGAAAACGTGGAAATGGCCGATCATTCAACTCTTTATGATGACCGGCATTGCTTACGTGATGAGTTTTATTGCGTATCAGTTGCTGGCGTGAATAGGATCTAATTATAATAATCCCACAACAACTTTGATAATTTTCTTGTGAGTGTCCAGGCTTCGTTTTGCTGCTTCCAGCTTTGGTCTTTGTTGTTTTTTGTGCAGATGCAAAAGATGTAAGGTCGCTTTTGGCTGTTTACGAATACAACCTCGCTACGACTTGCATCAACAGCGCCGTTCTTGCTGGCAACAAATACACCGGCAGGAATTTGCGAAAGAGCTTCTTCATCCCAATAATTTCTTCCGAGCAGCCGAAGCATTTGCGCACTACGTTCTTTGCTGATGATTTCTCCATTTACAATTCTTTCCATCAGCGTTGCCATTTCACGAGGCGTTGTCTGTCCCCAACCATACTGACTTCGGTTCCCTTCTCTTCCCGGTGTTCTCGAGTTAACACGTGTGTCTTCAAATCCAAGACTATCGAGTATTCGGTTGATTCTTGTGCCTGTCCCGGCAAGACTTTGAAGCCACAGACTAGCGGTGTTGTCGCTGGTAGTGAGCATCAGCATCATTACTTTACTCAATTCAATTTTTTCATCGCTCTTGAAGGAGCCAAGAATATCTACACCGGCGTACAACAGCGAATCTTTGTACACCAATTCCTGATGATAATCCAGTTCGCCTTTGTTGATCTTGTCCATAACTCCAATGAGAATGGGAATTTTCACCATGCTTGCGGTCGGAAAAATTGTATCTGCGTTAATAGCAACGACTTTATTCTTCTTCAGATCTTTTACATATACGCCAATGTCACCGTTAAAACTTTGTATCAGCGACGCAATTTCCCGCTGCAGTTTTTTGTCTGTTTTTTGCGCTGAGACCTCAGCGGCAATCATCAAAAAAATTAAGAAGAAAAATGCTGCTCTCATCACAGTACTCTTTTTACAGCTTTTCCGTCCTGGTATAGTTTGGTGTAGTCATTTATCAGATTCAAAAACGCCTTGATGCCGTACTTCATTCCCGCTTCGTCAACAAAAAAATCCGGCGTGTGGTGCGAAGGAGTGGTTTTAGGATCTTGACCCTTTGGCATTCCGCCGAGATTGAAAAACATTGCCGGTACTTTTTGCCCAAAAAAGGAAAAATCTTCAGCGCCTGTTTTTGCCGCAATCAGGTTCACGTTGTTTGCTCCCACAGCTTTCTCGAGGGATGGCAACATGCTTGCGGTAAGTTCAGGATTATTATAAGTTACCGGGTAATGTGAACTGTAAGGGATTTCCACCGTTGCTGTTGCTCCTGCAGCTTCGGCAATGTTCGTCACAACTTCTTTTATCCGCTGTTTCATCATCGCTTCATCTTTATCGTTCAGCGCACGAAGAGTGCCGAGCATTTCAACTTGCTCAGGAATAATATTGGATCGATTGCCACCATTTATCGCACCTATAGTTACAACGCCTGCATTTTCTGTAATGTCCAGATTGCGACTGATGATCGTCTGAAGTGCATTAATTATTTGTGCTGCTGTAACAATGGGATCAACAGAGCTCCACGGTGCTGCGCCATGTGCCTGCCGTCCTTTAACCGTAATTTTCATGTCATTTACTGCTGCATAAAATCCGCCCGGACGGTAAGTGATTTTGCCAACTTCCGTTTGCGAATTAATATGTAACCCGAACATTACATCTACTTTGGGATTTTCAAGTACTCCTTCTTTTACCATCAACTCTGCACCGCCTTCTTCACCCTTCGGAGCGCCTTCTTCTGCGGGTTGAAAAACAAATTTGATTGTCCCTGCAAGATCGTTTTTCATACCTGCAAGAATTTCTGCAACGCTCATTAATATGGCAACATGAGTGTCGTGGCCACAGGCATGCATTACACCCACCTGCTGTCCGTTGTATTCAGACTTTACTTTCGATGCAAACGGCAACTTCACTCTTTCGGTTACCGGCAGTCCGTCCATGTCTGCCCGCAAACCAATTACGGGACCAGGTTTGCCACCGCGAAGCACACCAACAACACCTGTGTGCGCCACGCCTTCTTTCACTTCGAGACCGAGCCGGCGAAGGTGATCGGCAACAATTTTCGACGTGCGGAACTCACGATTGCCTAATTCGGGATGCTCGTGCAGATCACGACGCCATGCAATAGTTTTCGTTTCAATTTTGTTGGTTGCTGCGTCAATAGTTTGTGGCGTGAGTTGTGCATGCAGCGACGAGAAAGAAATACATGCTGCCGATATTGCAATTAGTTTTTTCACGTTTTGCTTTTTTTACGGCTTTAAATTTAATCAATGTCAGAAACTAATTACATCCAGAAGAATAAATCACTTTGGAACCAACGAACGCCATGGCATGTCGCCTCCAAAATGTATGATGTAGATGGATTTTTAAAAGGAGCATCAACACTCAAGGAAATAGAACTTACGCTGCTTGGCGACGTAAAGAACAAAAAGATATTACACCTGCAATGTCACTTTGGTATGGATACGCTATCACTTGCACGAATGGGCGCAGAAGTGACGGGAGTAGATTTTTCGGAAGTCGCCATTGAGCAGGCAAAAGAACTGGCTTCCAAACTAAAACTGCCTGTTCACTTCATCTGCAGCGATGTTTATGAAGTGCCAAGCCAACTCACGGATAAATTTGATGTGGTCTTTGCTTCCTACGGAGTGATCGGATGGTTACCTGACCTGACCAGATGGGCACAAGTAATTACTGATTCTCTAAAGCCGCGTGGAACTTTAGTGTTCGCAGAATTTCACCCGGTCGTTTGGATGTTTGATAACGATTTTTCGAAAATTGAATACAACTATTTTAAGTCTGAACCGATTGTGGAAGCGGAACAAGGCACTTATGCTGACACAAACGCTCCGATTACTGCAGAAAGTATTTCCTGGAATCATTCGTTATCCGAAGTATTCACAGCTCTCATTCGGGCGGGGCTCACCATCGAAGATTTTTCGGAATACAACTACTCGCCTTTTGATTGCTTCAGGCACACAGAAGAAATAGCGCCTGGCAAATTCATCATTCAGCATTTCGGCGACAAAATTCCAATGGTGTACGCATTGAAAGCAGTGAAAAGTGAAAGGAATACAACCACGGGTTCATCAGATACATTTGCTGAATGACTTGGACTGAGCATCTGATCAAGTTTTATAAAACACTGGATCCGCCGCGGCTACCGCCCGGAACTGAATGGTTGTTTCCTCAGCAAGAAGAAAGTGTGATGAAAATTGTTGAGCAGTTTGTAAACAAATACTTCAATGACGAAGGGAAGCGGCGGCTCATTTTAGGAATAAATCCTGGACGCTTTGGAGCAGGCGTTACTGGTGTGAACTTTACAGCACCTAAGCAACTGAAAGAAATTTGTGGCATTGATCATTCTATGAAAATGCATTCGGAGCTTTCAGCAGAATTTATTTACAAAATGATTGATGCATATGGCGGCACGAAAAAGTTTTACCGCAGCTATTTTATTGGTTCGGTCTGCACCCTTGGTTTGGTAAAGAATGGGAAGAACATCAATTATTACGACGACAAAACGTTGCTGAAAGAACTTGAACCTTTTATAATCAAAACTATTGAACAACAGCTAGGGTTTCCGGTGAAAACAGATGTGTGCTTTTGCATTGGCGGAGAAAAGAACTATCGGTATTTGTCCGGGTTAAACGAAAAGCACAATTGGTTTCAAGAAATAAAGCCGCTGCCGCACCCACGGTTTATTATGCAATACCGACGCAAAAAATTGGAGGAGTATATTCAGCTTTACATTGATGCGCTGAAGGGTGTATAAATGAAAAAAGCAGGTGGAAACCTGCCTTCTTCTAAACATCCAAACACATGAAAAAATCTATAAGAACTAAGTTTTATGCTTTTTTGGAGTATGATAAGAAGAACCCAGGTCTGAAATCTTTCGGTTGAATTTGCCAGCTCTCACATCTTCACCATCGGAGATCGGTCGAAACCGAAAGTTGTAAACTGTGGCAAGCATTTTCTCAAATTTCATCCTGGGTCTTCTGTTTAGGTTCTATTCGTATCAAAACCACTCTTAGAAACCAACTACAGCCTGAAGTACATAACCTTTGAAGTTACCACCGGCAAGAATGTTCGTGTTAGGAACTGTGGTGTTTTCAAAGTTTTTGTAATTCTGCCATACATATTCTCCTTTCAACAATACATTTTTTGTAAGGAACCAACCAGCTGCAAGAGCAGTACGGTCGATGTTTACGTTTGTAGTGAAACCTGGCATTTCTGCATCAACTGTATTGTAGCGAATGCCACCGTACAGATTTTGTTTTTTACCAAGGCGAACTAAACCTTCAACGGCTACTTGATTCATTTTACGCAGGTTTGGATCTGCAGCAGTTTCTGCGTTACCTTTTGCTGTTTCATAAGTTCCGAAGAATTCAAACGTTGCAACTCCAAGATTAGCTTGAGCAAAACCGTTCAACATGATTGCACGCACGTTTCTGCTGAAGTTAGGAGCAAAGCGGCCTGAGGTAAAGTTGGCTTTCAGATCAGCACCTTTTGGATCCATCACACCCCAGTACCATGAACCACCGCGGTCACCGGCATACAGTACATTGCGCTGAGATTTATTGTTCATGTAAGCTGAACCAGTCAACCTACCTCTAAAGATTCCCACAGTTTTGTCGATACCAGCTTTGAAGTACACAGCAGGATTTTTTGCAGAATCTTTTTCGAAGTCAGGATTT
Organism: Bacteroidota bacterium; assembly: GCA_023436425.1. GTDB lineage: Bacteria > Bacteroidota > Bacteroidia > Chitinophagales > Chitinophagaceae > Flavisolibacter. The sequence continues at coordinate 8,278 of JAEZJD010000126.1, forward strand.
TGCTTACCAATAGAAGAGTTGATGGTTCCGTTAGTAGCACCGATCATTCCAAAGAAACCATTCTTTTGCAAATAAACTTCACCACCGATTTCTGTAGAGAATGCATCTACGATCAGATTTTCAGCAAATGGATTTTGAATTGTTTTACCTGCATCTGAGCGACGGAAGTGTGCATCACCATAGTTGATCTCCATGTGACCAATTTTGATAGTAGCATATTCCATCAGCTTGTCGAAAAACGCACTCTTGAAAGGAAGCTTGTCGAACTGGATGTAACCACCTTTCACCCATGTTTCATTGTGGTGACGGGTAGAAAGATAAGTTTCCAGATCCAAGCGGATACCATCTCCTAATTGAACGTCGAAGATCATGTTTGCCATAGCCAGGTTGAAACCAGGTCCCATTTCGTACAGAGGCACCTTGCTTGTATTGGAATGTTTCAGTCCCTGAAACTCTTGCGTGAAGCCTGCACCCATACGGAATCTCAGACCTTCAAAGGGAATTGGATCAGGAGTTTTGCCTGTTTCAAAAATTGTTTGGCTACTTTGGTCGTGAGGTCTCCAATAAGACGGTCTCAGATAAAATTCTCTTTCTGTTGACTTTGCTGCTTCTGTAGCAGTAGTTTTTACTTCTGTATTTTCTTGGGCGAAAGATGCAAAAGGCATAAGCGCCACTAACACAGCAAGCAGTTTGATTGTTTTTAAATTCGTTCTCATTGTTTGAGTTTTTTTAATTGTTGATATTCTAAGTTTAGTTTTGACGGTTTTTCTTAGCCATTGAATTTCATGTTGAAGTCTACAGTCACTTCATCGCCTACTTTCATGGCACCGAGCATAAATGTTGGAGGTTTAATTCCGAACTCACTCATTTTGATTTTTTGTTTACCCGTAACACTGATGCTCTTGTCTGAATTCAGCACACCATTAGTAGTAATCACAATTCCTCTTGTGACACCGCCGATAGTGAGATTGCCTGTAGCCTTGATCAAGTATTTGTTACCACCCTGGGGAGCAACTTCACCAGAAGTAAGTTTGAAAGAAATATTTGGAGCTTTTTCATTTTTCAAAGTGGTGTATGCTCTTTCGTCCATTAAGTCATGCTCGCTTTTCAAACCTTTAACAGGCATTGAAAATTCAAGAGCGCTTAAGTCAGCTACATTGGCTCCGTTTAAAACAAAGTTTGCATTGCACTTTGCATTCTGAGCTTTCATTGTCCAGTCGTGCACATTAGAACTCCCGGAGATCTTCATCTGGTAGCTTTGCAGATTGTAAGTTTGAGCGGCAGCATTTACGGAAACTGCCATCACAACAAAAAGCGTCAGGCTTGATGCCAGCCATTTTGTTGTTTGTGTGAACCTTTTCATTTCTTTTGTTTTGATGGTGAATAATGAAACACAAAACTATTTCCGCGCAATGCCCTTTTCGATGATGTTGATTAAAGATTAAAATGATTTACCGCAGACAAAAACATTACCAAAAACAGGATCTAATTTTTTGAATAGTCATGAACGGCATTCAGTTGAACGGCAGGCTGGTGGCGCTTTTCAGCCATTTGTTAAAGAAAAGTGATTGCAACATGTGATGATGCACGACAGGGGAAAAACATTTGAGCAATGACATTGGTCATGCGAAATTTGGCGTTCGGTCGGCTGCGGCACAGAATAATTGTTTAATTAAATTGCCTGAAAAATGGCAGAAGCAATTCAACCACTCAATAGAACCTCCTTTGGCAACGCTGCCAACGCTGGCAATGTGTTGTCGGAGGACGAAACCTACGCTCTATTAAATGATTGGGTGGAGAATGAAAGACTGCGCCTCCACATGAAGCAGGTGGCTGCCGTTATGAAGGCATGGGCTACGGAAAAAGAAAATCTCTCAGCCGAAGAAGCATACAAATGGTGGCTTGCAGGACTGCTCCACGATGCCGATTGGGAAAAATATCCGAACGATCATTGCCGCATTATCATTGAAGAGTTGGAAAAAAGAAATATCGATCCATCAATTATCAGATGTATTGCATCGCATGGTCCTCGGC
>JAEZJD010000160.1 GCA_023436425.1 Bacteroidota bacterium
GTTCAACAACGTTAGCTGTTGCAGGATAAGAAAGTGCGGGTACAATTACTTCATCGCCGGCACCAATGTGCAAACACTGCAATGCTAAATGCAATGAAGCGGTTCCGTTTGACACTGCCACTGCATGCTTTGCTCCCAAATATTCGGCAAATCCGTCCTCAAGTTTCTTCACATATTCTCCCTGCACCAGCATGCCGGATCGCAATACTTCGCCGACTAATGCTATATCATCCTCATTAATGTCGGGCCTCGCAAGAGGAATAAACGCTGTTTGTGTTTGCATTACAATCTGTGGTTGTTGGCCATGAAAGGATGCTGGGAAACAGGCAATTTGGCAAGTTGATGATAATCTCCTTTTACGCCAATGGGAGTTTGTGTTCTTATTTGTTGAGCCAACTCGATAGATGGCAACGCCTCGGTTATAGAAAAACCATTTCCATCAAGTATTTGCTGGTAACTCATTGTATGCAGATCAGTGAACCCTTCACTGAACTCTATTTCTTTTCCTTCCATCGTAATGGAGCGATATGTACGCTGCTTCTTCTGCCGAACTTCTGCCGGTAAAGTTTCTTCATTGATGCTTAAAAACCAACGAACCCTTGCTCGTTCAAGTTCAAGAAATCCTGCTGCACGATCATGTGTGTGCACATGGACGACGTTCTCCTTCACGCCACCAAAAATCCAAAGCAACATGTCAAAAAAGTGGATGCCAATATTGGTAGCAATTCCGCCTGACTTGCTGATGTCTCCTTTCCAACTAGTGTAATACCAATTGCCACGTGCAGTAATGTAGGCAAGATCAATGTCATAAGTTTTGGACGGCTCTGTTGCAACTTTATTTTTCAGTTCGATAATCGTAGGATGCAGGCGAAGCTGCAAAATGTTATAAACTTCTTTGCCGGTCTCACTTCGAATCTGATCCAGTGCTGCGATGTTCCAGGGATTCAGCACAAGCGGCTTCTCGCAAATCACAGTCGCACCATGGCGAAGTCCAAACCGAATATGTGAGTCGTGCAGATAATTGGGTGAGCAAATTGAAAGATAGTCTATAGGGTTGCCGCTGCGATTGAGTTTCTCCAAGTGCCTGTCAAACCTTTCAAATTCTACAAAAAAACTTGCGCCGGGAAAATAGCTGTCCATGATGCCCACAGAATCGAACTTGTCTAGTGCAGCGACGAGGCTGTTGTTCGTTTCTTTTATAGCACGCAGATGTCGCGGTGCAATAAAACCCGCCGCTCCTATCAGTGCAAAATTTTTCAAACCTTTGTTACTGTTTTGTTCTTCAATATATACTTCTCCTTGCTCTCGTCGCAGTAAGCTATTCCATGTTCGTCGAAGTGTAGACGATGTCCAAATTCACTCATCCAACCTATATGTTTTGCCGGATTGCCTACTACTAATGCGTATGCGGCGACCGGTTTAGTCACCACTGCGCCTGCACCGATGAAGGCGTATTCTCCAATTTCATTTCCGCAAATGATTGTTGCATTTGCACCAATGGATGCTCCTTTCTTAACGAACGTCTGCTTGTATTCGTGCTTGCGACTAACTGCACTGCGCGGGTTGATAACATTTGTAAAAACCATGGAAGGACCCAGAAAAACATCGTCTTCGCAAATCACTCCCTCGTAAATGGAAACGTTGTTTTGAACGCGTACGTTTTTGCCAAGAACGACCTTAGGAGATACAACAACATTCTGTCCCAGATTACATCCATTGCCGATTTTGCAACCCGACATAACGTGGCTGAAGTGCCAAATTTTTACTCCCTCACCAATTTCGCAGCCTTCGTCGATCACCGCAGTTGGATGCGCATAAAAGTTTGAGCCGGTCATTTTGATTTTACCACCTGTTTCAAATAATTTCCGTATCCACTTTTCACCAAAGTCTCTGCTTCTGTCAGCAATTGTTTTTCGTTGATATAATTCATTCGATACGCCACTTCTTCAATGCACCCGATTTTTGTTCCCTGACGTTTTTCAATCACTCTCACAAATTCACTTGCGTCGTGCAGCGAATCAAATGTTCCTGTGTCAAGCCACGCAGTACCGCGATCAAGAATGGAAACTTTAAGCTGACCTCTGCGCAAATATTCTTTATTGACATCAGTGATCTCGTACTCTCCCCGTGCAGAAGGTTTTAAATCTTTTGCAATCTGCACCACCTGATTGTCGTAGAAATACAAACCAGGAACGGCGTAGTTTGACTTTGGCTGTGCCGGCTTTTCTTCTATAGAGAGAACGTTTTGATTGGCATCAAATTCTACTACACCATACCGCTCCGGATCGGAAACTTCGTAAGCGAATACATAGCCGCCTTGAACATCGTTCAACTGTTGCAGCTGACGTCCGAGACGGCTGCCATAGAAAATATTATCACCCAGAATCAGAGCAACTTTGTCTGATCCGATAAAGTCAGCTCCGATCACGAAAGCCTGTGCAAGTCCGTTTGGCACTTCCTGCACAGCGTAATGAAAATGGCAACCTATTTGGCTGCCATCGTTCAATAATCTTTTGAATTGTGGATGATCCTCCGGCGTGGTGATGATGAGAATTTCATTGATGCCTGACATCATCAAAATGGACAACGGATAATAAATCATCGGCTTGTCATAAATAGGCATTAATTGCTTGGAAATAGCCTTTGTGATGGGATAAAGCCGCGTTCCACTTCCACCCGCAAGAATAATTCCTTTCATTTATTGTGCAGTTGCGTATTGTTCATCATAGTACTTCCGGTATTCCCCCGAAGTCACATGCTTCAGCCATTCTCCGTTGTTCAAATACCAGTCAATTGTTTCACTTAATCCTTCTTCAAAGGTGACGCTGGGCTTCCAGCCAAGCTCTTTGTTGATCTTTGTTGCATCAATCGCATAGCGACGATCATGTCCGGGTCTGTCTTTTATATAAGTGATCAGTTGTTCGCTGGTTCCTTTTTGCTTTCCAAGTTTTTCATCCATCAAATTGCACAACAGCTTTATCAGATCAATATTTTTCCATTCATTAAAGCCTCCGATGTTGTAAGTGTCTCCAACTTTTCCCCTGTGAAAAACCAGGTCAATTGCAGCAGCGTGATCTTTCACGTACAACCAATCTCTCGTGTACAGGCCATCCCCATACACAGGCAATGGTTTTTCATTTATAATATTGTTAATGAAGAGAGGAATCAATTTTTCCGGAAATTGATAAGGACCGTAATTGTTGGAGCAATTAGTAATGACAACAGGTAATCCGTATGTGTCGCCATAAGCACGAACGAAATGATCTGATGACGCTTTGGACGCCGAATATGGTGAATGAGGATTGTAAGGAGTTTCTTCGGTGAACAAACCTGTCTCGCCTAAGGCGCCGTATACTTCATCTGTTGAAATATGGTAAAAAAGCTTTCCTGAAAAATTCTTGCCCCAATGCTTTTTTGCCGCATTCAGCAAATTGACTGTGCCGACAACATTTGTAAAAACAAAATCAGAAGGTGAAAGTATTGACCGATCAACGTGAGATTCAGCAGCGAGATGAATGACACCTTCGGGTTCGTAACTACTGAATATCCGTTCAACCTCACTAACATCGAGAATATTTATTTTTTCAAAGCAGTAGTTAGAAGCGTTTTCTATTGCCTTAAGATTTTCAAGGTTACCCGCATAAGTAAGCGCATCAAGGTTGATGATCTTGTAATCAGGATATTTATTTACGAAAAGCTCAACTACGTGCGAGCCGATAAAACCCGCACCGCCCGTAATAATTATTGTTTTGGTAGAAGCCATTTAACTATATGCAAAATGATGATGTTTCCGATACCATTCAAAAGCAATTTTCAACCCTTCCTTCACTTTTATCGATGGAGAATACCTAAGTATTTCGCGAGCTTTTGCAATATCAGCACAGCTATGTTTTACATCACCTTGCCGCTCCGCACCATACCTGGGCGATAAGTCGCTCCCGGCAATTTGTTTAATAAATTCAAACAAATCATTCAAACACGTTTGTTCGCCACAAGCGATGTTATACACCTGATTAACCGCAGCTTTATCATCAGTAAATAACCCCAATATATTTGCCTGCACTGCGTTGGAAACATAAGTGAAGTCGCGACTGTTTTCACCCGTGCCATTGATAGTTGGTGGTTCATTATTGAGAACGGCGTTTATGAAAAGTGGTATAACTGCTGCATAGGGTCCGTCGGGATTTTGTCGCGGCCCAAAAACATTGAAGTAACGTAAGCCAATCAACTCCATTCCATAAACTTTAGCGTACACTTGGGCATATAATTCGTTCACCAACTTTGTTACTGCATAGGGGGAAAGCGGATTGCCAATTTTCTCTTCGACTTTTGGAAGACCGGGATGGTCTCCGTATGTAGACGAACTTGCAGCATAAACCACTCTCTTCACTCCTGATTCCTTTGCTGCGGTAAACACGTTTAAAGTGCCCGTGACGTTTACATTATTGGTTGTCACAGGGTCCTTTATTGACCGGGGGACAGAGCCTAAAGCTGCCTGGTGAGAAATCAGGCTGATGCCATTGCAGCTCGCGAGGCATGTTTCGAAATCGCGAATATCTCCTTCAACAAACTCAAATTTGTGGTGGGAAAGAAAAGTCTGAATGTTTTCTGCTGAACCTGTTGCAAAATTATCCAGCACTCTTACGAGCGAAACTTCTGATAGCTCCAATAGTTGCTCAACCAGGTGAGAACCAATAAACCCCGCACCACCTGTAACTAGTATTCGCATTAAACCTTTGTAGTTCTTTTTGCGTGCTTTTTATCCACTCCGTTTTTTTTACCGAGCCACCCAAACCATTTGGACAAAGATGATGACTGTTCATCATCGTCAAAGTAGCCGGTGCCGTATCCATAGCCATATCCATTACCGTATCCATAGCGGCCGTACCCGTAATAACCATATCCTGATTTCACTTTCACATCATTGAGTACAAGTGAGATTTTCGGTAATCTACCTTCCTTATAAAATTCATCAATGAGGCCAATTTGTTTTTTGTAAGTATGACCCTGGCGGACAATATACAGCGTGCAATCGGCAAAGCGACTCAGCGTCATCGCATCACTAACCATCCCTACTGGCGCTGTATCCATTACTACCACATCAAAATTTTCTTTCAGGTAGGCAAATAGGTCATTGAGTTTCGGGTCAAGCAAAAGTTCTGCGGGATTAGGCGGTAACGGTCCGCATGGCAGCACAAAAAGATTGTCATAATTCGGCACCTTCATTGGTAAGTCTTCAACATTCACCGCGCCGAGTAAGAAGTTTGACAATCCATGCCGTTTGGGAAGACCGAGGTGAGAAAGTACCTTCGGCTTCCTGATATCGAATTCGAGGATGATGGTTTTTTTGCCCATCAGTGATAGCACAGCGCCAACGTTTGTACTCACGAACGACTTTCCTTCGCCACTGAATGATGACGTAACCAGTATCACGGGCTTTTGAATATTCCTTAATACATACTGCAGGTTCGAACGCAAAATGCGGAACTGTTCTGCGATTACTTTTCGGTTTCCCTGGGTAACAACAAGCGTTTCATTGCCCGCCGAGTGACCAATTTCTCCAAGTATAGTAGCATCCGTTATTTTTTCGATGTCGTTTCGCGACGTTACCTTGTCGTTGAATAATTCAATTAGTACGATGATGCTCACCGGCAACAACATGCCAATGATCAATGCAAGAAGCCGGACTGCACTCTTCTTTGGTTTCACCGGTTCTGAACTCACCAATGCATCCTGCAAAATTTTTGTATTGGAAATAGTAGAAGCGAGCGCAAGACTTTTTTCCTCGCGGGTAGCAAGCAATGAGTTATAGATAAATGCCTTGCTTTCCAGGTCACGCTGAATATCTGTAAGTCGTCTTTCTTTAGCAGGCATCGCCGATATTTGAGACATAGACGAGCCGCTTACCGATTGCAAAGAGCCGACTGAGTTGCCGAAAGCAGCTCTGATGTTTTTTGTATGCTCCAATATTTTACCTTTCAGCGCCTCCACTTCCTGAGTTTTTTGTTGCACCATTGGATTACCCGGAGGAGCATTCTCCATCAATGCCTTTCGCTGCATTTGTGCTTTGTTGTATTCTTCTGTAAGTGTAACCAACGTAGGTTCTTCAATGCCGAGTGACGACGGCACAGGCTCTGAATTAGAAGAAGTGAGATATTGCTGCAGGCGCAACAGATTTTTTTGCTGAACAAGCTGCTCATTCAAAGTTTTATTACTCTCTTCTATTCGGGCAATGAAGGCACTTCCCTGAGTTTGCGGATCTATTAGTTTGTATTTTTCCTTGTACGCTACAAATACATTATTAATGCTGTCCAGCTCGTGTGACTTTTCAATAAGCCTTTTATCAATAAACTGTAACTGCTGATAAGTTGTTTGATTTTTATCTTCAATGTTGACCTGACGGTATTCTTTCATCAGTTGGTTCACTACGTCTGCAGCAAGCAACTGACTTGTGGACTGCATCAGAATGTTTAAAATGCCTGTGTTTTGCTTAGGAGTTACTTCTACCCCGCCGATCAACGCAATAGCTTGTTGCTGCGTGGGTGTCCAGATTACTTTACACTTTTCGGCATCTCCGATCGGCTTTGTAATGACTAACTTAAAGGTTCCGTCAGGAGTGCTAAATTCTTCGTTCGAACTATATAACCGCGTCTGATTATCTAACTGGAATTTGTTGCCGCCTTTGAAAACGATATTCATCGCAAAGCTTCGGGCAGAGTCGTTGATCTTTACGGGTTGCAATTCGAAGGGAACATCTTTATAGGCATTTCTTTCTTTTATATTTCCCTGAATGTAATAGCTCCAGTTTAAATTCAGCGACTTCACCACACGTTCCATCATCGGTCTTGACTTCAGCACTTCCATTTCCGTCTGCACATCCTTCATGCGGTCTACCATCATTGCTTCTTCCAGCTTATCGGTAGCTCTTGAGTCATTTTCGCTTTGTACCAGAAGAATTCCCGAAGACTGATACACTTCGGTAGACCATCGCAGGTAAGCCCATGCGCCAACCATCGCGAGTGCAATGCTGACGACAAAAAGCGGCCAAAATCGCACATACTTAAAGAACACCTCTTTGATGTTCAAATTATGCAGGTCGGATCTGGCATTTTGCTGCTGTACTTGTTCTTCAATCATCACAGAAGTTTTATCGTAAGAAGTTTAATATTAACGCTATTGCGGTGATCACACCGCTGGCAATGCTTATCTGCTGGGCAACTGTTTGCTGCTCCTGCTGTTTTATTCTTCGCCCTGTCTGCTCTACCATCACTACATCATTTTGTTGCAGACGGAAATATGGCGATGCGAAAAAATCCTTCGTGGTAAGATCCACTTGACCTAATTCAACCTGACCATCTTCGTGGTGACGCAGCACCTTGATATTGCTTCTATTGCCAAATTCAGTAATATCTCCAGCCATTCCCAACGCGTCGAGAATGGTAACGCGATCTGTTGGTGCCGTAAACTCGCCAGGAGTTTGTACTTCGCCTAAAACCGTGACTTTGTAGTTCAAAAAACGAACAATTACCGAAGGGTTCGTGAGAACAGCCTGACCACCCTTGCCCAGTGTGTTGAGCTTATTTTTTATCTCGTTCGCCAAACCTTCTTTGGTCAGTCCTGCAGCATGCACTCTGCCAATCTGTGGATATTCTATATCGCCGTTATTATCAACCAAAAAACCTGCGCTCGGTGAAATACTGTTCGATCCGCTAGAAGTTGTGCTCTGTTCCGGAAGATTGTACGGTTCGTCAATCTTCAGTGTACGGTCAATGCTTTGACTGAACACCCGGATGTACAACAAATCATTTTTTTGAATAACCGGCTCGGGCATGTTAATGGCAAACCGGGCGGCTCTGTCTTTTACATTGTACAAATAGTTGTTAGTGACCACTTTTTCACCTGTGCACGAACTAAGAAAAACGGAAAACAAAATGGCTAATAGAATAAATCTCATCGGTGGCATTGGCTGTCTATTGAAATACTAATTCTTTGTCTGCAATGGCAGATAAAATATATTGCGAACCATTAATTTGAAAAGAAAATTTTCTTCTCACGTCAGGGTTGCCCTCCGTAGGTTTTGCTGTTTCTAAAATGGAGTTTGGCTTCCTTTCGTCGACGTTAACCTTGAATAATTCGATTCTTGGATATGAATCAATAATGTGCTTTATCTTTTCGATCTGTGTTTGCCTTAGAATTGCCGGTTTTCCATTCGAGTACACGAAGTTCACCACTCCTTTTGTCATTCGCACAGCTGTTCGCTCGTTATCTTCAATTTTTACAAAAACATATGATTTAAATAAAGGTTCTTCTACTACTTTAATCCTGTCGCTCCACCGGCGGCTCACTTTACGCAAGGGGCAATAGCACGCAATGCCTTTTTCTTTCAGCGCCATGCAAACCTTTTTTTCCCAACGGGGACGGGTCAATATTACAAACCACTTATTCATCAATGGTTTACACGGCTTCGCCCCTCTCAGTTACAAGAAACTGTTTTTTCAAGCGGTGCAAATATAGGTGCAATGGGAGTGTAAACTGAGCAAAATCAACAGAAAATGAGAAAGTTATTCATTTAAATATCCTGCTTGACCTTTGCACGTTAACATAACGTTCACACGTTTACAAAATTGTTCTAACTGCTGCTCCCTTGTGCGTGTGTTTACAACAGTGTTTTCTTTCCCTCAATTAACTACATTTAATAAAACTTAGCTGTGAAACAACGGTACTACTCGTTAGATGTTTTCCGCGGCGCAACTGTCGCTCTAATGATACTTGTAAATAATCCCGGCTCCTGGTCGCACATTTACGGACCGTTGGAACACGCTGAGTGGCACGGACTTACACCCACCGATCTTGTCTTCCCATTTTTTCTGTTCGCCGTGGGCAATGCTCTTTCCTTCGTTATGCCACGTTTAGAAGAGCGGGGCGACGCCTATTTCTGGAAAAAAATAATAAAGCGGACAATTCTTATTTATGCTATTGGGCTTTTTCTCAACTGGTGGCCATTTGTTCGTTGGCAAGGTGATGAGCTCGTAGCAAACGG
>JAEZJD010000272.1 GCA_023436425.1 Bacteroidota bacterium
GGCTGGTACTGATCGAAGTTGCAGTCGTTTCACTGGGCATTACTTTCAATCCTTTTTATAATATTCTTTTTCTGCAAACCATTTGGGCTATCGGCATCAGCATGATCATTCTTGGAGCCGTTATTCAGCTGCCTTTTCCTGTTGTTTTGGCGTTAGGATCAATTATAGTTTTAGGGCACAACGCTCTTGATTTTTACGAAAAAAACCACGCCGGTGATTATAGTAATTTTTATAAGTTTTTGCATCGGCCGGGGGGAATACAATTGGACGAAAATCATTTTATAGGAATTCAGTATCCATTCCTTGCGTGGGCTGGGCTAATGATGCTCGGCTATTGCTTTGGCAAACTTTACCAGTTATACGAAGGGGCACAGCGAAAAAAGGTTTTAGCTTTTACAGGATTTGGTGTTCTTGCTCTGTTTATTGTTCTCAGAGCCATCAATGTTTACGGCGATCCTGATCCATGGTCGGTGCAAAAAGATGCAGGCTACACTTTCATGTCATTTATTAATGTTCACAAATATCCTCCGTCGTTGCTGTACATGGCTATTACTATCGGACCTGCATTGCTTTTTCTTGCTTTTGCCGGCGAAACAAAAACCCGCATTGGTAAGATCATCACTGTATATGGACGTGTCCCTTTCTTTTATTACGTCATTCACTTTTATGTGTTGCATGGGTTATCTGCAGCTTTTTTCCTGATGCGTGGTCATACCATTGCAGAGGCCACACACCCGGTAGGTTCTCCGTTTTTCTTTACCAGGCCGGGGGAAGGGTATTCACTTTTGGTGGTGTACGCGGTGTGGCTGGCGGTTGTCATGGCGCTTTACCCTCTTTGCAAGTGGTTTAGCGAGTATAAGAAAACGCACCAGCAGTGGTGGTTGAGTTATTTGTAATATCGGTAATGGTTTAACGAAGTACGTTTTGCGATGACGCAGTGATTTTAGCATTATTGCTATTATCTCAGTGGTATTAGATATTAAAAAATACGGGAATCTCCCTCCTTTTATCGGTCTGCGAGAAACACATCTGTCAGGCATAAAAGCAATGCAAGGCGGTCTGTTTTCGAAGTCAGGTCAGTTAGAAGTCTTTGCAGAATGGGTTGAATTCGGAAATGATTATGTGAGCAATCTGTGAGGTCAAGAATAAGATATGTAACTGACATGAATTCTTCTCAATAATGTATGTAAGTGCAGTGGGGTGCCGGCGTTTTGTTAAAGCGAATTAGCTTAATTTTCAGCCGGTTTAGTTCTATATTCCATTATGTCTCGCGTGTTTGAACATGAAAACGAGCTGCTGCAAGGGCTGGTTGAGGGTGATAGCCTGGCCTTTCGCCAGATCTATGAGGATTACCAGGGGCGAATCTTTTTGTTTGCTTACCGGCTTACCAAATCCAAGGCTGCTGCGGAGGAGATAGTGCAGGAAGTATTTGTGAAGCTTTGGGAACGACGTGAAAAACTAAATGTCGAGAAAAATTTTTCCGCTTACATACTTACAATTACAAAAAACCTGGTGCTGGACGGGCTGCGGAGAGCAGCGCTTGACAAGAAAGCGCAACGACAAATTTATGCGCACATGCAGGCTCTGAGGAGTAGTCCGGCCGAACAAATGGTGCAAAAGGAGCTGGAAAGGCTACACCGGCAGGCTATTAATTCCCTGTCACCCCAGCGACGCAGAGTTTATCTGCTCAGTCGCGAAGAAGAACTTAGCTATGAACAAATAGCCGCCAGGCTGGGGATTTCACGCAATACCGTCAGGAATATAATGAGTGAAGCACTCCAGGGCATCCGCGAGTACATTTCCAGGCACCCTGATCTGAGCTGTTTGATCATCGCTGTTATTATCCAAGGCTTAGGGGAATAATAAAATTTCGAATACAATAGTACTTTTCTTCTTTTCGGTAGTATACCTATACTAACAGCAGATTGAGGCGTGTTCATACCCTTGTAACCCGTCACCACAATTTTAGAAGAATGGAAACGCACAGCGACATAGAACAATTATATAGACGTTACCTGGCAAATGATCTTTCAGAAGAAGAACTGAATAGCTTTTTGAATTTGCTCAACGAGGCTAATAGTGAGGAAATTGTATCACGGCTGATGGATGCTACATGGAGCGATATGTCTGCCGTTGATCTGCCTTCGCGGGCAAAGTCCCGGACGATGCGCAGCACTTCCTTCGCCTGGTATATGGCGGCGGCTTCGATCATCGCACTCGTGTTGGTGGGCGGTTACCTGTTTTTCAATTCCGCTGATGTTGCTCCATCTGTTGCAAAGGAGGACGTCAAACCTTTTGTCAATGATGTGGCGCCCGGCGGCGACAAGGCTGTTCTGACATTGGCTGACGGACGCAGGATTGTTTTGGACAGTGCTGCCGATGGAGCTATAACGAAGCAGGGTGGGATAATCATAATAAAACTTGGTGGTCAGCTGACCTATGATCAGCAAGTAAAAACGACAGAAGTTCTTTTTAATACGATCACTACTCCACGCGGGGGACAGTACCAACTGGAACTCGCCGATGGAACGAAGGTGTGGTTAAATGCTGCTTCATCACTACGCTTTCCGACAGCTTTTACAGGAAACAACCGCAGTGTTGAACTAACCGGTGAAGGGTACTTTGAAGTGGCCCATAACGCTAATAAACCGTTTCACGTGCAGGTCCGTCATCAGGCTCAGGATGACGAACCAATGGATGTAGAGGTGATGGGCACACACTTTAATATCAACAGTTACAATAATGAGCCGGAATTAAGAACCACGTTGCTGGAAGGAAAGGTGTCGGTGACAAAAGGGAAAGACAACGTTGTTCTTCTGCCAGGACAGCAAGCAGTGGTGCGGCGTGGTGCTGCTGACATCATGGTGTTGCGCAATGCCGATATTGACGAGGCAATTGCCTGGAAAGAGGGAAGATTTCAGTTTGGCGAAGGCACTGATATCAAGGCGATCATGCGCCAATTGGAGAGATGGTATGATGTAGATGCAGAGATTAATGGCAGCGGTGATACCCGGATAGGAGGGAATATTTCACGGGCAGTTCCGATGTCGCAAGTATTGAAAATGCTTGAAATGACCGGGAGCGACATAAAATTCAGAATGGAAGGTAGACGAATCACGGTGACTGCGAATTGACAACAGTTTTCACGGCAATCAAAAAAAAGCCGCTTGCGTGTTGCAGACGAAGCGGCAGTCGTTTGAGTGTCAGTTTATAAACACAATCTGGTTAGGACTGCTTTCCCGGGCATGATCGGGACGAGAAACATTTTTTAACCCAAACAACGACTAAATTATGAAATTGTTGGTTTTGAACCGTTCCGGTTTGCCTTTCACCGAAACTGCTGCTAAACCGAAAACGATGGGCGGTATTTTACCGCGTCAGACGCTTTTGATTATGAAACTTATTGCTGTTTTAATGTTCGTATTTTCACTGCAGGTGTCGGCTAATGGATATGCGCAGATTACACTGTCGGAAAAGAATGCCCCTTTACAGAAAGTTTTCCGTGAGATGCAAAGACAATCCGGCTTTGGTTTTTTGTACAATTCTGATTTGCTGCAGCAGGCTGGGAAGATCACCATTGATGTACGAAATGTATCGCTGCAGGTGGCGCTTGAGCAGGTTTTGAAAGATAAGCCACTCTCGTACTCTATTCTGGAAAAAACAGTTGTAATCAAGCCCAGAGC
>JAEZJD010000274.1 GCA_023436425.1 Bacteroidota bacterium
GTCATATCACGAGTGTGGAAGAGCAAAAAGAAAAAACGTCTGCATCTGACGATATGATGGCGGGCATGCTTTCTCAAATGAACGCCGGTGCGCAAGCGCCGAAGGTCGGCGATCGCATTCCTTTCAACCTGCTGCCTGATAGAGAGCTAAAGGTTGGAGATACATGGACTACAGATTCTAAGTCTGAAAGCGGTACAAGAAAATCAACTTACACTGTAAAACAAATTACCGGTTCAGACATTATTTTAAACCTCGCCGAAGAAGCAACAATAAACACTAAGCAATCGATGATGGGAATGGATGCAAATGTGAACGGAACAAGTCACACAAAAGGCGAAGTAGTTGTGGACAAACAAACTGGTTTACTTAAGTCCAGCAACTTGAATGTGGAAGGAGATCAAACAATGGAAATGCAGGGACAACAAATCCCCTCGTCTTCAAAAATGACGATAACAACCACCGTAAAAAGTTCTTAGAAAAAGCCCCGCAGATGCGGGGTTTTAAATTACTTCTATTTGATTTTTCAGTAAATCATCGAATGCATCGCGTCTGCGAATAAGTAACGCTTCGCCATCCTTTACCAACACTTCTGCTGGCTTTAAGCGTGAGTTATAGTTAGAAGACATTTCAAACCCGTAAGCTCCGGCATTGTAGAAAGCGAGATAATCACCTTCACGTACTTCGTGTAAAAGCCTGTCCGTAGCAAACGTATCCGTTTCGCAGATATATCCCGTCACAGTATAGACCTTTTCCTCTGCATCCGGATTGGAGATATTTACAATATGGTGGTAGGCATCGTACATCATTGGCCTAATTAGATGATTTAACCCGGTGTTTACTCCCGCAAATACCTGAACGCCATTGTCTTTGATGACATTGACTTTTGTAATAAGATATCCGGCTTCACTCACCAAAAATTTACCCGGCTCAAACCACAGCTGATACTTTTTACCACTAGCAGCAAGATGTGAATCAACAAATTTTTTCAGCCGGTCGCCGATGTGGCGCATATCAGTTTCTTCATCTTCCGGCTCATATGGAACCTTAAAGCCACCACCCAGGTCAATTACAGTAAGTCCCGGAAAATGTGGAACTATTTCCGTCAACACTTTGATGCCTTGTACGAAAACGTCAGCGTCTTTAATGTCGCTTCCGGTGTGTATGTGCAGTGTATCTATGTTGATGGAATGAGCCGCTGCTATTTTTTTCAACGCATCTAGCTGATCGATCGGAATTCCGAATTTGCTTTTTTCGTGACCTGTAGAGATTTTAAGATTGCCTCCGGCAAGAATATTAGGTCTTATTCTCACGCCAACCGGATAACTGCTTCCGAATTTTTTTCCAAACTTTTCGAGGTTAGAAAGACTGTCTATATTAATGTGAACACCGCAATCCACCGCTTCTTCAATTTCGGAAAAATCAATACCGTTGGAAGTATATAAAATTTGCTTTGACGGAACACCGGCGTGCAGCGCCAGTTTAACTTCGTTAATGCTGCTGCAATCTATACCGCACCCAAGCGAATGAATGTATTTGAGAATGTTAACGTTCGTAAGAGCTTTGCACGCATAAAAAAATCTGGCGTCCAGAGTGGAAAATCCTGTAGTTAGCTTTTGGTATTGTTCCTTAATTTTTTCAGCATCATACACATAAAGTGGTGTTCCAAATTTTTCCGCTAATTGTATTAACCGGCTATGTGAAAACTGACCCATGTCTGAACGGTGATTTTCTTAATTAGGGATTACTCAGCTGATGTTATTTGTCCGTCGCTGTTATCGTCTGTATCTTTTTCGTCGTTACCATCGTGACTATTTTCATCGCTGTGGTTCTCTTCGTCGGTCATTTCGGTTGTATCATCCGACTCATTATAGTCAGGCAGTTCATTTGCACTATCCGAATCACTTCCGGCATCCAAGTCAGCGTCCGATGAATCTGCATGCACTTTTTGAATAAGCTCACCATTATCTGAAATAGCGAATGTTTCGCTCTCTTCAAACTCGGTATGATGCACTATTGTAGGCTCAACTACCTGGTCGCTAAATACTTCTTTAATTTTCGGCAGGTCCTCGGGAGAATTAATGCCGAAATAGTCCATGAAATTCTTTGACGTTGCATAGACTAATGGGTGGCCGGGTAACTTTTCATTTCTGCCGGTAATAACGATTAATTCTTTTTCCAGCAATTTCTGCACACTATAATCCGAACTTACTCCCCGAATTCCTTCTATTTCACCTTTTGTAATCGGCTGTTTGTAAGCGATAATCGCGAGAGTTTCTAATGCAGCGGCTGAAAGTTTCTTTAGAAATTTCTCACCGTTCAGTTGTGCGACCGTTTTATGAAAATCTTTTTTAGTAAGAAACTGCCAACCGCCGCCGCTCTGTCTCACTTCAAAAGGATAAAATTCTGAGCTATACTTCTCTACAATTCCATCAAGTGCTGTTTGCACCTGCTCTTCTTCCACTTTCTCCTCCATAAATCCAAAAGCCTGATTGATCAACTCCGTGATTTCAGGTGCATTCAAAGGCTTATCACTTGCAAAAATTAGTGCTTCGATGTGTGGGATTAAATTCGAAATTTCCATTTTGTAATTTGAAGATGAGCAGATTGAGCCATTAAAAACTAAGATATTGCATTTGCACATTTTCAAATTGTCACACCGGCAAAAGGCTTATCCCTGCAGTGCCGCTGCTCCGCTCACGATCTCTGTAAGTTCCGTTGTGATGGCTGCCTGACGGGCTCTGTTATAGCTGATTTTGAGATCACGCAATAATTCATTTGCGTTTTCAGTCGCTTTGTCCATAGCGGTCATCCGGGCGCCGTGCTCCGAGGCGTGTGCATCCAAAACAGCTTTGAAAAGTTGCG
>JAEZJD010000001.1 GCA_023436425.1 Bacteroidota bacterium
ACACACAGTCGGTCGTCGTAAAGTTCAATGATGAATGGAAACTCCGGCAAATCATGATCGTAGATGCGGTAGCAAGTAATGCTTTGCTTTTTTGCCTGCTTGCTAATGTGCCGAAACACCTTTTGCAACCTGTTGCGAAACATCAAGAATTTATCACTGCTTTGCTGCATCCAAAAGCAACTTACTGAAGAATGGAATAAGTTGCTCAGCCATAATCGCGTGATCTTCCACGCTTGGGTGATAGCTGCAACCGCGTGGCTGCATAGGTTCGAAGAAAAAAAGTTCTACCTTTTTGACAGCAGACAAACGGTCGATTTGCTCCTTCACAGCCGAAAGGCAATTTTCCAAAAGCTTTCCTTTGGCTCCCGAGACCATCGGACTACTTAGCAGCGCAACCTTTGCCTTGGGATATTTTCCTTTAATTGTTTGTACAAACTGCACATAGGTACTGACAAAAATCGCACTATCAAAAGAGTTGCGCGGTGACTGGTGATCACCTTCACTTATGTCGTTAGTGCCTAATGCAATGCTTACAATGTGAGGTGTAAAGTTTTTGGAGTTCCACAGCTGCGTGGTATACGGTTGAAAATCTACTTTGTCGTACACAGCTGGCAACGAAGGCGACTCCCTGTTCCAGGTGCGGTAAATGCCGTAACCACTTACAGAGCTCAGGACAAACTCGGTATTTAACGCACGTGCAACACGCGGACCATAGGCTAAATATGCATTATGCTGGTCGTGATACTCTCCTTGGCCGCAAGGAACTTCCGAGGCATCAGCAGCCGCGCCGCATGTAATACTGTTACCGATAAATTCAATGATTGGTAGTGCATCTCGAACCAAAGGCACCAAGTTCGTTCCCGCAATTTTTTGTATTGCAATATCTCCGGTGTGTGCTTCTGTTGCTTTGTAAATCCAAACTGTGTGTTTTCCCGGGGGTGCAGTTATTGTCAGAGGCTGTTGTAGTGCACGTTCTATTCTGATCTTTTTTTGATACACTCCATCTAACTCATATTGGATGTAGTTATGGCTTGCCCCATTTGTAAGCGAAACAAACAGCTGCACTCGCGATCCATCAAAGCTGAATCCGAAATGCGCCGCAGATGTTATTAAGTGAAGCGCTCCTGCCCCATCAACAATTGTCCTACCATAGGCATGTAAATCTTTACCGCTTAAAATTTCTTTTTCTGAACTGATATTCCTTGTTGATGTGCAACCGGGGCTGAAAAGAAATAAAGTGATGAAGTACAGAACAATTGTTTTCATAACGTCAGTTCGTTGTGTTGAATTTCCGGATGAGAGATCGTGTTTTTATCCCCGAATCTTTTAGGTCTTTCTGCTTCCATTTCCCTGTTGACGAAGCCGACTTTTGCAACACAGAACACGTTTCATTTTTGTCGGAGACAGACCAGGTGACCCAGCTAATATTTCGTTGTTCTGCCCAATCTATCCATGCCAGCCACTCTTCATTATCAATCTTCCCATTGCCTGTAGCTTCCATGCCGGCGGATTCGGAGATAAAAATGGGAATGCCTTTTTCCAAAGCATATTCTGCTCGCTTTCGCAGATCTTCTTTGTGTGTGGCTGCATAAAAATGCAGTGTGTACATAATGTTTTCGAAACCATGCAGAGGATTATCGGCCACCAAGTGGAGATCCTGATCCCAATGTGGACTGCCGACAAGAATTATATTGTCAGGATCAATTGACCTGATGGTTTTGATTACTTGTATTGAATATTCTTTAACCTCTTGCCAGGATTCATAATCAGGCTCATTGAAAATTTCGTAAATAACGTTGGGATACCTACCGTAACGGGTTGCTATTTCAGTAAAAAATTCTTTGGCTTCAGTTAGGTTGACATTGTGGCTGTGCCAATCAATAATCACATAGATATCTTCTTTGATTGCGGCATCTACTACAGCAATAATCTTTTCTTTGGAAAACTCCGGCTTCTTAATGTATCCGTTAGCAGGCTCCACTCCCATCGCTGCCCTCAACACGTTGCAGTGCCAATCATTTACCAGCCATTCTACTGCTCCTGCGTTGTAAAACCGGGGCCACCAATTGTGCCAGCCAAAGCTCATACCACGCAGCACAATAGGAGAATTATGCTGATCTAGTAACTGCGTTTGATTCACCTTCAACTGTCCATGCTTAGTCACAACCTGAGCAGACAAGATGAAACTGCCAAAAACACAGAAAACAAACAACCAAATTCTTTTCATCATCTCTATTTATCATTTCCATTCATCTGTACGGAAGGGAGTGAGAGGCAAACCTTCTTTGCTGAATACATTGCCAATAGCTGTGTTGCTGAAAGCATAACGCACTGCGACCGGCTGCGGCACCGACTTGCTCCAGACGACTATTGTGTTTCCCACAATTTTGCTTTCGGCAGGAAAGAAGCGCTGGTCAGCACCTGCAATAAAAAAACCGTTTGGTTTTTCTTTTTGCAGAAATCCATTTTGCGCATTAGAAAAGCTCATTACCACGGTATTTTTCTTCACTTCCATTGTTCTAAACAATGGACTTTCGACTGCAGAAATGTTTTCTTTACCATAGGTTTTTGCGAGAGCCAGATTTGCCAGTCTGTAGCCAACATCTTTTTTGTTTTTCGGGTGAATATCCGCTGTGTCATCGGCAAGATCTGTAGTTACCACGATGCCAGTTTTTGGCACCGACAAAGTTTTTGCCTGCGCCTCACGGAGCAGGGCGCCGATAGAATTGTTCCCATAGTTGAAAGGCGCCAATTGCACAAAATAAAATGGAAAGTCTTTGTCCCAATGTGAACGCCACGAGCCAATCAACGTAGAAAGCAGCTGATGGTAGGAAGCATTCGTGCCTGTGTTGGTTTCGCCCTGGTACCAGATAGCACCTGCAATACTGAAGTTGGTGACTGGCGCAAGCATTGAGTTATACGCATAGCCGGGTGTGACCGGCCACCACTTCGAAGAATTTAGTTTTTGAGCTGCAGATTTGAGAACAGAATTGTTGATCACTTCTTCAGCAGGCGTCCATACTTCGGCAGGTGTTCCGCCCCAACTTGCATGTATTAATCCAACCGGCACATTCAAATCTGAATTTAATTTCTTACCGAAATAATAAGCAACAGCACTGAACCATTTCACGCTGTTACTATCGCATTGCATCCATGTGCCTTCGCCTTTTTCCTGTGGCGTATCTGCTGTGCTTTTGGGAATATGGAAAAATCGAATGTTCGGATTAAAGGCGTTTGCTACATCCTGTTTCATCTGCGGAATGCCCCAGGTGTAATTCATCTCCATATTCGATTGTCCTGAACAAATCCAGACTTCACCTACCAACACATTGTCAAGAGTGATGGAATTGTATCCCTTAACTGTAATCGTGTAAGGACCGCCGGCAGCTGGTGTTTCAACTGCAAGCTGCCACTTTCCATTTCCGTCGCCAATAGTTGAATCAACTTTGTTATTCCACGACGTAGTGATGATTATTTTTTCAGCCGCATCAGACCAGCCCCACAACTTAACAGAAGATTTTTGTTGCAATACCATGTTACTACTGATGACAGCCGGAAGCCTGACGTTTGCATGAGCAGATTGAAGACCGAAAACAATTGTAATCGCTAAAAGAAGATTTTTCATTTTCTATTTTTTTATAGGAGATGCTGTTTATTCATCGTTTATTGCTTCATTCCTGCTTCTCTTTTCACCAGTCCCGCTTCTTTCTTTAACGCTTCGATTGCTCCCGACAAATACACGATTGGCGCCTGCCAGTTGATTGCAATTTCATTTGAGGCATAGGAACAAACATCATCCACGTAAGCAGTTTCAACATCTTTGAAAGGATAGTTGCATTTGTCCTGCATTCCTACATTTGGGCCGCCGACAAGCAAGCCGGGAACAGGATCAACGATGCCGTCCGCTTCGGATTGGCGATGATGAGGATGCATCGGCGTTTTTGCACCTATTCCTGTAATGAATGAATATCCTGTTGCGTTTCTGCCAAGAATGTAATCAAGATTAGATACGGCGTCGTATAAGAACTTGTTATTCCTCGTGATAAGGTATGCCTGAATGAGGAGAATGC
Organism: Bacteroidota bacterium; assembly: GCA_023436425.1. Taxonomy (GTDB): domain Bacteria; phylum Bacteroidota; class Bacteroidia; order Chitinophagales; family Chitinophagaceae; genus Flavisolibacter. Next base: position 4,071 of record JAEZJD010000001.1, read on the forward strand.
CCTGATTGCCGGCAACTGAATTCCCGCCCCAATTGTAGTCTTTCGGCGACTGCCCCATCACTGTCGCGAATGCATTTTTTCCCGCTCTAGTTGAGAAGCTATTGGCAATTTTTAGCACCGAATCTTTCATTGCCGACAGAATTTTTCCCGCAGATGAAGGAAGACGCTTCTCAGCACGAATCACTGAATAATAACCAAGCATCGCCACATTTCCCCACGAAGGCAGATGGGCAGAGTCGCTCATCCTTTGCTTCAAAGCGTTCAGGTACTTATCACCTTTTGTTGTGGCAAATAATTCTGCCGCCGCCCAAAGCCATTCGTCTTTCACACTTCTGTCGCCGTATGCTCCGGTGGTTACTTCAGGTTTAAACCTTTTATTTATTTCTGTCTGGTTGTACAAGATCGCGGGGTTGTTTTCGGCCCAGGCCCACGCTTTGGTTGACGCAATCAGGCAACTATCGGCAAGATTTGGAAATTGCTTTTTATATTTCTGTAGAATCCGCGCCGCCTGTGCTGTAACTGCTGCAAAATCCAGTGTGGCAGCGGTGCTTTTCTGTACCACGTACCTGGCCTCTTTTGTAACGCCGGGCATGACCATTCCATCAAATATTGCGTTAGTGCATTTGTGATAGACGCCGCCGTCGTTTGGGTCCTGCATTGTCAGCATCCAGCGCAGATTGTACAATGCTTCATTCAAAATGTCGGGTACGTCATCATTGCTTTCAGGAATGTTGACGTTTAGTTTTTCAAAAAACAAAGGAAAATCTTCAAGGGCGGACAGCAGCGTTCCCATTGTAATCCCGCTGTTCACGATGTATTTATTGTAATCGCCTGCATCGTACCAACCGCCACGAGATGGTATGATTGTTCCTGCAGGACGGTGACCGTCTTCGGCGGAAGGATGCACATATACTATATTGTCCGGGTGACCTGCAGATCGATGCCATTTGCCTGCATAATTCGCCTCAAGTGGCATGTCGCTTCGTTGATAATAAAAACCTTTCAGCGTCGCCTGAGCCACACCGTTCATGGCATCAGCAGTAATTTTAAAGACGTGGGATGTGCCGACACCCGGAACAGCAACTACGAAGCTTCCCCCCTTTGTTAATGAAGAAAATTCTGCCAAACGCGTGGTTGTATTTGAATATTGTGACTGCCTTGGGG
>JAEZJD010000153.1 GCA_023436425.1 Bacteroidota bacterium
ATACGGGGTGTGGGGAGAGAAGAATTTATACGGCAGAAAATACATGGGGCTGCACAGAACAACCTTTGTCATCGACAAAAAGGGTGTAATCGAAAAAATATTTTTACGTCCAAAAAATAAAGCCCATGCTGAGGAAATTGTGAGAGCAAGCAGTAAAGAGCAATGATGGATTAGCAGTCGATTATAGCGATTCGACCTTCTTTTCATTTGTCATTTTTGATCACCAATCACCTTACCCATTCCACTTCTCCAACATTGAACTTTTCTTCAAGTGCATGCTGCACCACCAGTTGTCCATGGCTATTCACACCCTTGATTACAGCCTCAAAAAGACGGTTTTCGTGCCTCAGTTTCATTCGCTCATTCAATTTGTATAAATGATGCTGGTAATCTGCCGCGATACCTGACGCATCCGATTTCATTCGCTCCCACTGCTTTTTGAATTCGTTGCAAATCTGCTGCGCTATCTCTTTTGGGTCGTATTCTTTCCCGGTGATTTGTTTGATGGATACAGCTTTCCTTTGAAGTCCCGGAAATCTCACCTGGTTAATATTGCATCCAATTCCCACCACTGCAAACCTCCATTTCTTCGATTGAATTACATTTTCGATAAGAATTCCTGCTGCCTTTCTGTCACGCCAATAAATGTCGTTTGGCCATTTGATTGTCGTTCCTTCGCCAATAAATTTCTCCAGAGAGTTGCGAAGAGCGACAGCAGTTGCCATGCTGAGTTTAAAAACTTCCGAAGTGGACAAACCTTTCGGCTGCACAACAATGGTTAGAGCAAGGTTTTTCCCCGGCTCGCTAATCCATTGTTTTCCACGCTGTCCCTTACCCATTGTTTGGCGTGTGGTAAATACAGCAGTTCCGTGCTGTGCCATACCTTCATGCACCAACCCCATGGCATAGTTGTTGGTACTTTCCACTTCGTGCAGCTCTATGAAGGAGCCAATGGTATTAGATGACAATTAGATTAATTTTGCGCAAAGAAAATAAACTATATTGTTTTACTAATCTGCACCAATTCACAATCAAAAACTTTTTAACTATTTGGAACCATTAGAAGTTTTAACTGGTCGTAAAAGAACGGCTACACGCCTCAACAGAAATTCAAAAATTTTCAAAACAATTATCAGGTCAATTCAGGAGAAAAAAGGTGAAAACATAGTATCTCTCGATTTGCGAAAAATACAGGAAGCCGTCGCAGATTTTTTCGTCATTTGCGAAGCAAACAATCAGCCCCAGATCAGGGCTATAACTGAGTTTGTTGAAGATGAAGTGAAAAAAAACTGTGGCGAAAACCCGTATCGACACGAGGGCAAGCAGAACCTGCAGTGGGTGTTGCTTGATTACGTAAACATTGTTGTTCACATTATGACGCCGGAAACAAGAAAGTTTTACAAACTGGAAGAGATGTGGAGTGACGCGCCACAGGAGGCACACAGCTAAGGAACTTTGTTAAATAAAATTTTAGAAAACGTCATTACGTCAAAATTGTATTACTTGCACTATTCACAAAGAACATAATGCCGAAGAATTCATATAAAAACGATAGAAAAAAACTTCCCAAATTCTCTAACCGACCGCCCACAAATGGCGACGGCGAAGCGCCAAAAAAAGGTCCTCGCTTCAGCATCTATTGGGTGTATGCGATCATCTTCACCGTTTTAATAGGGTTTCAGTTTTTAAGCCCCTTTACCCCGAATGCATCTCAGGTAAACCAGTATCAGTTTGAACAAATGCTCGCCAACAATGACGTGCAGGAGTATTTGATCGTATCGAATAGAAACCTGGTGCGGGTGACGCTGAAGAAAGAAGCCCTGCCAAAATATGCCGCTGAACTGGGAAAAAATTTTACAACGAATGAGGAAGGACCACATGCTTTTTTAAAGGTTGCGTCCATAGAGTCTTTTAAGGATGACATGCGTGACTTCTACAAAAGTCATCCGAATGTTCAAAATGTAGAAAAAGCCGATTCAGATACAAACTTTTGGAGTCCCATCTTGCAAACATTGCTGCCTATTCTCATTTTTATTGGCCTGTGGATATTGCTGATGCGTAAAATGGGAGGTGCATCTGGTGGTGGCGGCGGTCCGGGAGGTATCTTCAATATTGGGAAATCGAAAGCGACTTTGTTCGATAAAGGAACACGTGTGAACATCACTTTTGCCGACGTGGCTGGCCTCGATGAAGCAAAAGTTGAAGTGATGGAGATTGTTGATTTTCTAAAAAATCCTAAAAAGTACACTTCGCTAGGCGGCAAAATTCCAAAGGGTGCGTTGCTCATCGGTCCTCCTGGAACAGGTAAGACCTTGCTCGCAAAAGCAATGGCAGGAGAAGCACAGGTTCCTTTTTTTAGCTTGAGTGGTTCTGACTTTGTGGAGATGTTTGTTGGTGTTGGTGCAAGTCGTGTTCGCGATTTGTTTAAGCAGGCGAGAGAAAAAGCTCCGTGCATTATATTCATCGATGAAATAGACGCCATCGGCCGTGCCCGTGGCAAGAACATGATGATGAGTAATGACGAAAGAGAAAGCACACTAAATCAGTTGCTCGTGGAAATGGACGGTTTCGGAACCGATACTGGGATAATTGTTTTGGCAGCAACGAACCGACCAGATGTGCTCGACACAGCATTACTTCGTCCGGGCAGATTTGATAGACAGATTACAATTGACAAGCCCGACGTAAAAGGCCGTGAAGCAATTTTTAAAGTTCATCTTAAGCCGATAAAGGTTTCGGAGCAGGTAGATATACATAAGCTTGCAGAACAAACCCCCGGTTTCGCAGGGGCGGACATTGCGAATGTTTGTAACGAAGCTGCATTAATTGCTGCACGAAAAAACAAAGCAGCAGTTGATATGTCCGATTTTCAGGATGCTGTTGACCGGGTGATTGGAGGCTTGGAGAAAAAGAACAAGATCATTTCACCGGAGGAAAAGCGGATAATCGCTTATCATGAAGCGGGACACGCAATTTGCGGCTGGTTTTTGGAACATGCCTACCCGCTGCTAAAAGTTACGATTGTACCCCGCGGTACTGCCGCACTGGGATACGCACAGTACACGCCGAAAGAACAATATTTATACAACACTGACCAGTTGATGGATCAAATTTGCATGACGCTTGGCGGCCGCGCAAGTGAGGAAATTTTCTTTGGAAAAATTTCTACCGGCGCCCAAAATGATCTGCAGCAAATTACACGTACAGCTTACGCAATGGTTACTGTTTATGGCATGAATTCGAAAGTTGGTAACATAAGTTATTATGATCCACAGCAGGAGAATTCATTCACAAAGCCGTATTCAGACGAAACGGCAAAGCTGATAGATGAAGAAGTGCGTGAGTTGATTGACCAGGCCTATGAAAGAACGAAAGGTGTGCTAACAGAAAGAAAGGAAGAAGTAACCAAACTCGCAGAAGCACTTTTGGAGCGTGAAGTTCTGTTTCAAAGTGATGTGGAAGCGTTGATAGGTCCACGTCCATTTGAAGAAAAAACTCCGTTGGGTGTTCACGATGATCATCATCACGAAGGTGGCATAAGCGAAGGTGTTCCGCCTTATGACCCCAACGTTATCAATCAACATCCGGCGAGCTAATGAGCAACTCAGCCAAAAACAAAATTTTAAAAAAAATAAGAATGGCGTTGGCACAACCGACGCCATTGCCTTTTCCTGAAGCGGAAACAACGGAACCTGTTTTCCAACCCAAACAGCAGGAACTGATGGTAGAATTTGCAGAACAGTTTACGCAGCTGCAAGGCAAATTTGTTTTTTGTATGAACGAAGCGGAACTTTCTGAGTCTCTCAACGTGCTTGTTTCTCAGCGACAATGGAGAAAAATTTATTGTTCCGAAGAAAAGATTCAGAATTTAATTGCCCGAGATCTGTTAACGCCGGACATCTCATCATGCGATGCGTCGATAACAAGTTGTGAAGCATTGATCGCACGAACAGGAAGTGTTGTT
>JAEZJD010000074.1 GCA_023436425.1 Bacteroidota bacterium
ATTCAAAATTGGACCCAAATCTTTTTTTCAGACCAACAGCAAACAGGGCGAAAAGCTCTATGAAATCACGCGGTTTTTTGCGGAACTCGATGGAGCACAAACAGTGTATGACCTGTATTGCGGCACGGGAAGCATTGGAATATTTTGCAGTAACGGAGCACAAAAAATTGTCGGTATCGAGGCTATTGATGCTGCAGTGATCGATGCAAAAGAAAATGCATTGCTGAACAGCGTTAGGCACGCAGAGTTTTTTACGGGCGACGTAATTGATGTCTGCAACGACGAGTTTTTGCAGCTGCATGGTAAGCCCGACGTGATAATAACCGATCCGCCAAGGGCAGGCATGCATCCGAAATTGGTAGAAAAAATTTTAGAAATTCAGGCGCCCATAGTTGTTTACGTTAGTTGCAATCCCGCAACCCAGGCAAGAGATTTATCACTACTGGACATGAAGTATTCGGTAACCAACGTGCAACCGGTGGATATGTTTCCGCATACACACCACATTGAAAACGTGGTGCAGCTAAAACTTAAAAGCAGATGAGCAATTTTAAATACTACAAGCCAAACAACTTTCCGCCGATTGTAAAAAATCTGATAATCATTAACGTGCTGGTGTGGTTGGCGCAGGTTGTATTAGATCCGCAAATAGGGCTTACCGATAAGCTGGCACTCTATCCACTCGGCACCCCGGAGTTTAAGCCATATCAAATAGCCACGCATATGTTTGCCCATGCAGCACGTGCAGGCAGAAGTATTGTCTTCTATCATATCCTATTCAACATGTTTGCGCTGTGGATGTTCGGCAGGATTCTGGAAAACGTGTGGGGTGGCAAGAGGTTTTTAATTTTTTATTTAATATGTGGCGTGGGTGCGGCAGCGGTCCATCTTGCCGTTCAGTATTTCACCGGCGGATTTGCTGCAGCAGTAGGCGCGTCGGGAGCGATAATGGGTGTGTTTGCGGCATTTGGCTATTTGTTCCCGAACACGGAATTGTTTATATTGTTTATCCCTTTTCCGATTAAAGCAAAATGGGCTGTGCTTGGGCTTGCAGCTATTGACCTTTTTGGCGGATTGTCCAACTTCAGCGGCGATAATGTCGCACATTTTGCGCATTTGGGCGGCGCACTCACGGGCTTTATTTTGGTTCTCATTTGGAACAAAACGAACCGAAAAAACTTTTATTGATGGCAGATAAATTGCAACACGAAAACCTATGAGCTATTATCAACAACGAAACAAGACCAGCTTATCCATCGGGCAGGATGGTAACGCAGTGACGATGCTAATTGTGCTAAATCTCGTTGTGTTCGCGATACTTGCTTTTATAAAAGTTATTTACTACTTCAGCTACGGTGACGATGGCGTTTCTGCGTTTAATAAAGATATCTTTCAGTGGGTAACGCTGCCTGCCGACACCGGCAAGTTTATCACTCGTCCCTGGACACTTTTCACTCACATGTTTGTTCACGACACCGCCTCCATCTGGCACATTCTGGCCAATATGTTGTGGCTTTGGGCATTCGGGTATATTCTTCAGGACTTGACAGGCAATAGAAAAATATTTCCATTGTTTTTGTTTGGAGCGTTCGCCGGCGCAGTGGCATACGTTCTTGCCTATAACTTCATTCCGCCATTGAAGGCAAGCCTTTCTGATTCGCAGGCTTTTGGCGCATCCGCAGGTGTGATGGCAATCGCAATTGGAACTACTACACTTGCGCCGAACTATCGCATTTTCCCTATGCTGAATGGCGGCATTCCTCTTTGGGTAATCACGATCATTTATTTGATTATTGATCTTGCAACTATCCCTTACAATAACGCCGGAGGGCATATAGCTCATTTGGCCGGAGCTGCTATCGGATTTGCATTCGTCTCTGCACTTCAAAAAGGGAAAGATTGGGGCGGCTGGATGAATAACTTTTTTGACTGGGTAAACGATTTGTTTAATCCCGAAAAGCCTGCGAAAGGCAAGGTTGTAAAGAGCCAATTGTTTTACAAAGCCACCGTGAAGCCTTACAAGAAAACTTTCTATGTTACGCAGCAGAGAATAGATGAAATCCTGGATAAGATTTCCCAAAAAGGTTATAACTCTCTTTCTGAAGACGAAAAAGAAATGCTGAAAAGAGCCAGCCAGGAAGACATGCTTTAAAGATTGGTCGTGTAATTCTGCATCATTCGCTTCGGTGTGCAATTCCCGTTCTCCACTTTCGTTTTACATTCGTGTAATTCGAATTAAATGGCTGCAGCTTATCGTCGCTTCACAAAAACCCTGTTTCTCATCCTGAATATTGGAGCTGCAGTGGTTTTTTTGCTTGCCTGCCTTGCGCCACATGTGGACCCGGTGAAATGGTGGTTCATTTCCATGCTTGGTCTCGGCTTTGCCTTTCTCATAATTACGCTGGTCGCTTTCATTTTTTTCTGGCTCATCTTCAAAATCCGGTACATAATTATATCCATTGTAGCGCTTTTAATTGGGTGGAAAAGCATTGCTGTTTTTTTTGCGTTTGCTACAGCATCCAAGTTCAATTACGAAAAGCGGGACAATACAATCCGGATTGCAGATTGGAACGTGGCCCGTTTTACCGAATGGAAAAGAAACAACAATAAGGGTAGCCAAACAAGATTGAAAATGATGGATTTGATTAAGGAACAAAATGCAGACGTGCTGTGTATGCAGGAGTTTTTTACATCAACCGACACTACTTACTACAACAATCTTGATCACATTTTGAAAGAAATTGGCTTTCCATATTATTTCTACTCGTGGAGCAACGATGGAGATAAACAATGGTTTGGAAATATTATATTTTCCCGGTTCCCTATCGTTGACAGCGGAAAGTTCTATTTCCCTAATTCCCGCTATCCGGAAAGCTTGCTGCACATTGACTTGAAAGTAAATGACGATACTGTCAGAGTGTACACAACGCATCTGGAATCGGTTAAGTTCAAAAAAAAAGATTACCAAACCATAGAGAATATAAAAGACGAGCAGAAGGACATTGCGGCATCAAAGGGAATTTTCAGCAAGTTGAGAAGAGGATTGAGTTTCCGGTGGCAGCAGGCAAACATTGTAAGGGACTCAATTGCTAAATCCCCACATCCATTTATTCTCACAGGAGATTTTAATGACGTACCGAATTCTTACACATATTTCACAATTCGTGGTGAAGAATTGCAGGATGCTTTTCTGCAAAAGGGATTTGGTGTCGGCAGAACTTTCAACGAAATATCTCCAACGCTACGCATTGACTACATTCTTTCAACCAAAGATTTCGAGATCACACAATTTAATCGCATTATTAAAAATCTTTCGGACCACTATATGCTGGTTGCGGATGTGCAACTTAAAAAATAGCAGTATCTTCGGTTCGATGCGCCTTCATCATTTTCATACATGCTGTTGTTGTAGCCAATAAGCACCTCGGTGCCAGACCCTCCTCTCTCAGCTTTTTTTCTCCAACTTACATTTGCATAACATGAGCACTTTAAAAATTTTCAATTCTTATATACGCGATAAAGAAGTTTTCGAACCTCTCGTGCCCGGGCACGTAGGCATGTATGTGTGCGGACCAACTGTTAGTGGCGAAAGCCATCTTGGGCACGCACGACCATACATCACGTTTGATGTAATCTATCGCTACTTAATGCACCTTGATTATAAAGTTCGGTATGTGCGCAACATCACCGACGCCGGTCATTTCGAAGAAGAAGGTCGCGAAGCAGAAGACAAGATTTCAAAAAAGGCAACGATTGAGAAGCTGGAGCCAATGGAACTTGTACAGAAATACACCAATCTTTTCCATTGGGCAATGGAACAGTTTAATACGCTGCCGCCAAGCATAGAACCAACGGCGACAGGACATATTGTGGAGCAGATAAACATGATTGAAGATTTGATTGCGCAAGGATATGCCTATGAAGTAAACGGCTCCGTGTACTTCGATGTAAGCAAGTATGCTGCGGGACACGATTACGGAAAATTGAGCGGAAGAGTAATGGATGAACTCATTGCAACCACACGAGATCTCGAAGGCCAGGAAGAAAAAAGAAATGCAGCAGACTTTGCACTTTGGAAAGCTGCGCCACCGGAACACATTATGCGTTGGAAAAGCCCTTGGGGCGAAGGTTTTCCCGGATGGCACATTGAGTGCTCAGCCATGAGCACCAAATACCTCGGAAAACAATTTGACATTCATGGCGGCGGGATGGATTTATTGTTCCCGCACCACGAAAGTGAAATAGCGCAGAGTAAAATCTGCAACGGAATAGCACCCGTTCGTTACTGGATTCACAATAACATGATCACGATTAACGGACGAAAAATGGGCAAGAGCTACAACAACGTTATCAAATTAACGGAGTTGTTCAGCGGCAATCATCCTTTGCTGGAGAAAGCTTATTCGCCAATGACGGTGCGATTTTTCATTCTTCAAACGCACTACAGAAGCACGCTGGACTTCAGCAACGAGGCGTTGCAAGCCGCCGAAAAAGGCTTACGCAGATTGATGGATGCACACGAATGGCTGCAGCAATTGTTCGTTGACACTGCGCCGTTATCTCCCAATGATCAACCAACAACGAGCAACGATGCAGATGTTGATCTGAACAAAAAGGTCGCAACCCTTTTGGCTGAATTTGACGATTTCATGAACGATGACTTTAGCACTGCCAGAGTGTTGGCAAATATGTTTGAACTCGTGCCAATCATCAATTCGATAAAGGACAAGTCAATCTCACCAAATGCCATCTCCCCAGAAACCTTTGCATTGCTGAAGGAGAAAATGAACTTGTACGTTGAAAGTATTCTGGGGTTGAAAAGTGAAACCGCCGAAGAGGCAGAAAAGTTGAAAGGTGTTTTGAACGTCCTGGTGGAGTTGCGTAAAGAAGCGAGAAGCAGAAAAGACTGGGCTACGTCGGACAAGATTCGAAATCAACTTGCTGACATCGGCATACAATTAAAAGATGAAAAGGATGGTACAATTTCGTGGAGTTTGATGTAAGGCATCATTCTCCTGAAGGGTTGTCGATCACCAGTCTTTGGAAGAAGTGCCACCTTGACCTTGCTTTTGGTTTTGCATCCGTTTTTGCACTTCTTTTTCCTTTGCCTGCAGCTGCTTCAATTTGTCTTCTGCCTGGCTATTGCTCATATTGGATGAGCTACTGCTTTGGTTTTGACTTTGCTTTTTCTTCAGCTCCGATAAAGCCTTCTGCAGGTTTTCTCGTGCCTGCACATCATCAGGATTATTTCGCAATGCACTCTTGTAAGCATCTATGCTGCTTTCCAACTCTTTTTGTTTTGTAAAGGCCACGCCTGTATTGTAATAGGCAACTGAACGAACCAATTTATCAGAGCTTCGCGTTAGTTGATCATAAATTTCCTGAGCCTCCTGAAACTTTTGTTGTTTCATCAGCGAATTAGCCAGATTGTGTTTGGCATTTTCATTTGCAGGATTTTTCAGTAAAGCCTGCCGATACTCTTGTTCCGCCTGATCATATTTGCCCTGCCGATACAAGTCACTACCCTTGGAAATATTCAAGTTTTCTGCCTGGGCAAAAGCAACCGTAATAATTACACTAACTAATATGGTAATTGTCACTTTCCTCATTCTTCCACCTTTTTTCTATCTGGAACAAAAATCTCTGCCAGCAATAGTAAAAACATTGGTAAAACAAACCACCAGTAGTAGGATATAAACGTCATGGATGACACGTCCGGGAGTGCCTTTTTTTGTACGTCTTTGTACTGCTCCAAAAGAGCTGTTACGCCTGCGGAGGGATCGTCTAAGTGCACGTAAGTTCCATGCGTGAGGGTTGCCAGATCCTGCAGCAATTGTTGATTGAGTTTTGAGATGACGATATTCCCCGCGTCATCTTTCTTTGCTTGCTTTGTTTTTGGGTCTATAATGGTTGACCCGTCCACCGACCCAATACCGACGGTATTGATCATCACACCTTCTTTCGCCAGTTCTTTTGCAGAGGCAATTGCATCATCATCGTGAGTTTCGCCATCAGTTACCAGAACAATGGTCTTAAAGCGATCTGTTTTATCGAAAGCGTCTTCAGCCTTGTCAAACACGTCCGTCAGGGCAGTTCCCTGTTCGGCAACAGCCGACGGATCGGCGGTGGAGATAAACATTTTCGCTGCTTCGTGATCGGTGCTGAGTGGCATTTGCAAATACGCATGACCGGCGAACAAGATCAACCCAAATCGATCGTTGGGCATATTATCGATCATGCTTGTAAGAAATTGTTTTGCTCTTTGCAAACGCACAGGCGGCACGTCTGTTGCCAACATGCTGTTGCTTACGTCGAGTGCAATAAAAATGTCAATGCCTGCCCGTGATTCCGATGATCCCTGATCGGGTTTGCGTGGATTGGCTAACGCAATGCAGCCGACGGCAAAGGCAGCAACGATAAAAACAAACTTCAGAATTTCTTTTTTGGGAGAATGGTTTCTAAATAGTGTTTTGACCAGATCGGGATCACCGATGCGGACCGTTGTTTTTCTTTTCCACCTGCGATAAAAAAGGTACAGAACTGAAAAGAAGACGGGCAAAAGCAGCAGCCAAAAAGCTTCAGGATATTGCCATTCGAAATTCAAATTTGATTATTTGTCTTTAACAAGGCAAACATTATGCTAACGCAATTGCATGGATTATTTTTTCCCTCTAAAAAAGCCAAGTTGGGTTAAAATATCGTGCAATACATTCAGGCGCACAGTCGCGAGATCGACCTTTGGATCTTTTGTTTCCATATTCAGTACAAAAAAATACGGGTGATTGTTTTCTTCTATCCAACCTAAAACCCAAGCCAAAGGAGTTCCGTCTTCCTTTCTTGCCAGCCCCGTTTTATAAGCCAAAGTGTATGCAGGCTTGTCTTCGAAAATCATTGCACGCTTCACCATCAACTGGTAGTCCTTAAAAAATGGTAGTTGATCAAAATAAAGCTGCTTTACCAGTCCGAGCTGCTCGTCAGGAGTGATTTTCAAACTATTGTTAAGCCAGAAAGAATCGATGGCACCGCCGATCTTCTTATTCCCGTAGTGTAATGAGTCTAGCCAAAACTGCATTGTGTCTTTTCCCAATCTTCTCGCAACTTCCTGATAATACGGAACCGCTGATACCCGGAACGCCTGGTACATACTCAGATCTTTGTCCCACTCCGGCCGGCGATGTGTGCCATCCCACTTTATCACCATACTGTCATTGGTGATCACGCCTGTTTGCAAGCCAATTAATGAGTTTACGATTTTGAAAGTGGAGGCGGGCAAAAAGCTGCTGTCACGGTAACGCTTCAAATTGTAAATGGTGAACTTGCCGTTACCGTTATTGAAAAGGGCAAAACACCCGTCAGAATTGTTTTTCTTGAAAAATGCTTCTAATGAGTTGTCAATGTTAACATTATTCGGAGAGCAGCCGGCTAAACAAAAAAAGAATACGCAGCAATAAATCAGGCGCATTTTTGAATTTTGGCGAAGGTAAAAGAGAAAATTGCAACCGGGAGAATGCCCTTGACTTACACCTTCAAAACGGCAAGCTCCTTTCCAATTTTTGTGAAGGCGTTTATGGCTGCATCCAAATGTTCCTGCTCATGAGCGGCACTTATTTGAACGCGAATCCGTGCTTGTCCCTTTGGTACCACGGGGAAAAAGAATCCGATCACGTAAATGCCCTCGTTCAGCAATGCATCGGCAAACTTTGCCGCCAGCACAGAATTATAAAGCATAATCGGCACGATCGGATGCTCGCCGGGCTTGATGTCAAATCCGGCTTCCGTCATTTTAGTCCGGAAGTATCGTGTATTTCTTTCAAGTTTGTCGCGCAGCTCAGTTGTTTCACTGAGCAGATCCAGCACTGCAATGCTGGCACCTGTAATTGCAGGAGCTAGCGTGTTGGAGAACAGATAAGGCCTGCTTCTCTGCCGAAGAATGTCAATAATTTCTTTTCTTCCACTTGTAAATCCGCCACTGGCGCCCCCAAGAGCTTTCCCCAAAGTGCCGGTAATAATATCTATTCTGCCCATCACGCCGCGGTACTCATGCGTGCCGCGGCCAGTTTTGCCCATAAATCCGGAAGCATGGCTTTCGTCCACCATTACAATGGCGTCGTATTTATCGGCCAGGTCGCAAATCCTATCCAGTTGGGCAATGGTTCCATCCATACTGAACACTCCGTCGGTCACAATAATCCTGCTTCGTGCGCCGGAGGATTCTTTCAATTTCGCCTCCAGGTCTTCCATATTATCGTTTTCGTAGCGGTAGCGCTGTGCCTTGCACAGGCGTACGCCGTCGATAATAGATGCATGGTTCAGCGCATCGGAGATAATTGCATCTTGCTCGTTAAAGAGCGGCTCGAAGACGCCGCCGTTTGCATCAAAAGCGGCTACATATAAAATGGTGTCTTCTGTTCCAAGAAATGCTGCAAGCTTTCGCTCAAGTTCTTTATGGATGTCCTGCGTTCCGCAGATAAATCGTACCGAACTCATTCCGTACCCCCGCGAGTCGAGGTATTTGTGAGCCGCTTCTACAGTTTTCGGATGCGATGAAAGACCCAGATAGTTGTTAGCACAAAAATTTAAAACACGTTTGTCATTGACTGTGATTTCCGGTCCCTGAGGCGACGTGATCACCCTTTCAGACTTGTATAGTCCCGAGTTTTTGATGTCTTCTATTTCCGACCGAAGGCGTGCGACGAATTTTTCGTTCATAAACTCTATTTCTGCCGACAAATATAAAACGCGGGAATTCTGAAAGATTTTTTAAATATCCTGTAACATTACCGCCTATACCTTCGTCAAACCATTCAAACCAGCGAACATGAGAAAAGGAACTTCAATCAAAATCGTTTTTTTCACCCTCCTCTTTCTTGTATCCGTCTCAGCGCTCACCTGGATTGGCGTAGAAAATACAAAGGAGACCTGCACAACTTTGAAAACATCTGTTTCAGCTGCTTCTGGTAGAACGATATTAGATGAGATACCCCGGCTGCTGAGTAATTTTGTTTATTTCCGATAAATTATTTTTTCCTGTAACTTTCTTCTTTTCCACACGTATATAGATTATTGCCTCAACTGTTTATGACCGAAAGAGAGTATAATGAATGTGTGAATCTTTACGCCGACGGCGTATTCAGGTTTATTGTTAAAAACCTGAAGCATGAAGAGGATGCACGCGATGTGGTGCAATCGGCTTTTGAAAAGTTGTGGCGCAACCGCGAAGAGGTGGACGGTACCAAAAGTAAATCGTACTTATTCACCGTTGCGTACAACCAAATGATTGATCACCTGCGAAAAGTAAAGCGGGTTTATTTGAAAGACGAGTTTAATGCAGATACAAGGAGCTACAGTCGGGAACACAATAACGCCAAAGCCATTCTGCAGGAGGCGCTCGGCAAGCTAAACGAAACACAACGTTCGTTGGTGATGCTGAAAGATTACGAAGGCTATAGTTATGAAGAAATAGGGCAGATCATGAATTTGAATGCGAGTCAGGTAAAAGTTTATTTGCACAGGGCGAGACTACAATTGAAAGAATACATCGTAAAAGTGGAAAATGTCATCTGAACAAAAAAATATCATCAACCTTGGGAACTACGAAGAGTTCTTCGTCCTGTACATGGACAACGAACTCACGTCCATAGAAAGAACGATGGTTGAACATTTTTTGGTGCAGTATCCCGATTTAAAATGTGAGCTGGACCTTTTGATGAGTACCAAGCTGCCAGTCGATGATATTTCTTTTTCAAATAAATCTGAGCTGTTGGCATCGCAGATGAAAATAGAAGACGCGGACAACAAGCTGCTTCTTTATATCGATGATGAATTGACTGGCGCAGAAAGAAAAAGCATTGAAGAACAGCTGACTACCACACCTGAATTTCAATCTGAATATCGCCTGCTGCTCCAAACGAAACTTGATGCAAAAGAGCAGATTTCATACCCCAATAAAAAAGAGCTTTACCGGACTACTGCGAAAACGGTGCAGTTGCAATGGGTATGGCGTGTTGCGGCAGTAGTGCTGGTTGTTTTATCTGCGACAATTTTGTGGCTCGCAAGTGATACGTCTACTATCAACGCTCCGTCTGTAGCAGATAATTCACCTAAATCCCAACCTTCAAGCAAACCAAAAGCAATCGAGGTTTCGCCGATCGAAACAAATCAAATTGCAGTTTCGGTGAACAAAGAACAAAAAGCTACGACCGAAAAAGTTTCGCCTCAATATGCAGCAACCCAAGTTGATAACGCCATCGCCTATGAAGCGCCTGTTCAACAAGAGGAAGCCGTTCTCAATCCAATTATCGCAGACAAAGGCACTGTCGCCGAAGTAAATGTTTCAGAAATTTCTCCAAATACAGCAATGGGTGTAACAAACGAAACACCTGGTGCGTATAACGACATAGATAACGCATCGCAATCTGCCGCTGCAGACAGTGATGAGGACAGCAAAGGCAAAGGATCATTCAAAGGGTTTCTGCGCAAAGCCACTCGACTGATCGAACGCAACACCGGAATTGTCGCCGCCAATGATGATAACCAACTCCTGATTGGTGTAGTTGCTGTAAAACTTAAATAATCCAAAAACAATAACGAAAATGAAAGGAATTCTAATTGCAATTTTTGCAACAGCCATAGGTGTGACCGCACAGGCGCAAACCGACAGCACAAAACACGACCACGGCGACACTATTAGAGTGGGCGGTATGATTATCATTAAAAAACCTGGAAAAGATTCAACCGGGAAAAGTACTGACGTCACTATAAACAGACATAGAAAGTACAACGGAAGAGTGACAACCAATTGGTGGATTGTTGATCTGGGGTTCTCCAACTTCAGCGACGAAACAAACTATGCGGCTACAGCTGCATCTGGCGTCACAGGTCCGGGAGTGAACAAAGAGGCGATGAAGTTGAGAGCGGGTAAGTCGGTTAATGTAAACATTTGGATGTTTATGCAGCGGCTAAATATTGTAAAGCATGTGGTCAATTTGAAATACGGACTTGGCGTTGAGCTGAATAATTACAGATTTGAAAACACAAGCCTGATTTTGGAAAAAGACCCTCCAAAAATTATGATAGGGTCAGCACCGGCAGGTAAAACAATCGAGAAAAATAAACTGGCTGCTGATTACGTAACGGTTCCGCTAATGCTCAACTTCAATTTTACGCCCAATACTAAAAATGGTTTCGGCTTCAGCGCAGGCGTTAGCGGTGGCTACCTTTATTCAGCTCGTCAAAAGTTTAAATACAGCGACGATTCCAAGAACAAAACACACGGCGACTTTGACTTGAACAAATGGAAAGTTTCCTACATAGCTGAGCTAAGCCTGGGTCCTGTTCGCCTGTACGGCTCTATGGCTACCAAATCAATGTGGGAAAATGGTTTGGATCAAACTCCATACAACATCGGAGTGCGCATGAGTCACCTTTAACCATGATCATTTTTATTTACCAGTCCTTGGCGAAAGCCCAAGGACTTTTTTATGTGGAAAAAAAATTCCGTTAAAGGCGAACAATAAAAAAATATTTGAAACGAACCTCCGTTAATCCTCTGCGCCTAACACAGAATTTATGAAAACCACCATCCTCATTTCTTGCATCGTTGCAGCAGGTGGATTCTTAATGAACAACTCCACCAAGCACAATTCCGAATCAGTCACGTACAATCACTCGTCAACTACTTTGTCGCGAAAAAAAACTGCAGCAAAGCCAAGTGGCAGCGTTCGAATAGTTATATCGAAAAGAAAGTACGAGTTGTATGTGTACGATGAAAAAGGATGGTATGCCACCTACC
>JAEZJD010000115.1 GCA_023436425.1 Bacteroidota bacterium
GCCCAATGGTGTTCCGGTTGCTACAGTTGCATTAAACGCCGCTAAGAACGCCGGCATTTTAGCAGCGCAAATTCTTTCCACGTCTGATGAAAAACTTGCAACACAACTTGCAGCATTCAAACAGCAACTGAACGACGAGGTTTTCAGGAAAGCCGACAAAATGAAGTCGGAATGGGCTAATGATTTTGATGCAAAATGACGAATTGCTGTTCTAAGGCAAATGAGTTGATGTACAATTGATCAATGAAGCTTCTCCCCCATTTGGCATAATACCATCCAACATTTTCCACTCTTTCCTGCAAACTATCGTTTGGAAAAAGTTGCTGCTTCAGCCTCGCTATTTGTCTCTTAACCGCTTCGTGTTTCTTTCTCTCAGCTCTGAACATCTTTTTTTCCAGCGCCTCTATTTGATTAAGCGTTTTAGCCTTCAACGCTTGTACGTGCTGTGCAAGAGTTTCATCGTAGCCTGAGGCAATTACTTTCAGTTGATCATAAATTTTTTCCAGATCTTTTACTTCACCGTTTAGTTCAGGTTTTTTTCCTTCCCGATCGATAATATTATTCAAAATCTCAAGCTCGGATTGAAACATTTCAGCCTGATCCAAATTAAGTTTTTCCGTTAATTGCTGCTGATGATTTTCTATAATCAAAAATGAGTTGCGGAGAACCTGCACAGGAAAAGGGACTTCGTAGTGATCGAATAAATCTTTCAATTGCAGCCAGTAAGCTAATTCGCCACCGCCCCCAATGAATGCGACGTTTGGCAAAACAGTTTCTTGAAGCAACCCGCGCAAAATAACATTTGGACTAAACCGTTCCGGATGATCATGCAACTCTATTTTCAATTCATCTTCCGAAAATGAAATTTTGGAATTTAAAACTTGATAGTTTCCATTTTTCACTTCGATCCGCTCACGCAGATTATCCTTTAAATAAAACAAATTGATTTCTCTTGCGAATGCCTGAACGTTATATAATTCCGACAGTTTCTTCGATGTGTCAGAAACAATTTGCAGCGGATGATGGCGAAACAAATCGTCCTGAAAAACAGGAAAAAGTTCACGTTTCAAATCGGCACTATCAGGAATTAAAACAAGCAAACCGTATTTTCCGAAAAGTTCATGTACCAGTTCAAAAGTTGCAGTCTGAATGTCTCTGCCTATTATAAAAAATTTTCTTAGCAATTCAGCCCATTCACCTCCGAATGGCTCCACCGAAAGCTGCTTGTCTAATTCGTCAATTAATTGAAGCAGTTGTTTATCAATCTTCATTCTACCAACCGCACCTTTTTGGTTTGTATCCCACGCATATTTTTTACCACGAACAGAAAAATGATTCAGTTCCTCTACATCAGCGTCTTCGCAGCCCATGTAAAAAACAGGCACAAACCTATGCTCCGGAATATTTTCATTCAGGAATGCTGCCAGCTTTATTGCGTGCAAAATTTTATAAATAAAGTACAGCGGGCCGGTAAACAAATTGGGCTGATGAGCCGTGCAAACAGTGAATGTGTTTTCTTTCTTAAGCAGTGCAATGTTTTTTTCAACTATTTCCCTTCCGGCGACATTTGCATATTGTTTTTGCAAAGCACTCACCAATAGGTCGCGGTTTATCCTGTGATTTTTCTTCTTTTCAATAGCCAGCTTAATTCCATCTATAGTTGGTGGAAATGAATAGAAAGATCGAAGCAGTTTGTTTTCTGCTAAATAATCAACGACAATCTTTGAAAATGAATTTGTTTTTTCGTATGGCAAATCCCGGGCGACAAACATGCGATAAAAGTAAAAACAAGTTTACTAACGAAATCGCCTGCACATTTTCCTCCCGACGAGTGACAAACACAATCAAACATTTTTTACCAGCTGCAAGATTTGCTCGATTCTTCTTTTGCGCGTGTCAGGTAGCTTGGCACTCCCAAGCCGATGGAGCCATTGTTTCTTAACACTCTTGCTTAACTTCTCGAAGTGGAGCGCCGCCTTTTTATTTCTCGCAAAGGCTTTTTGAAGATCGGCAGGCACCTCCAGATTTTCTACGTGATCTATTTTCGTCCAGCCGCCACTTTCCATTGCAGCCTTTATTGCAGCTTCCCCGGAAGCATGCATTTTACCTTCGCGCCTCAATTTTTCCACTCTGCTTTTGTTCAAAGCGCTCCATTCGCTTTTTGGATTTCGCGGCGTAAACTTTTGTTTATACTGCGCATCATCCACCGGTTTCATAATACTGTCAATCCAACCAAAGCATAATGCTTCTTCTACTGCCTCGGCATAGGGCACGCTGGGTTTACCACTATTTTTTTTATAATAAATCAACCACACACCGGTTTTTTTTGCATGATTTTTTTCGAGCCACTGTCGCCATGCAGTGCGGCTTTTCGCATAATACTCCTGTAATTCATTGGCCGCCATATCTAATTAAATCGTTCTATTTCAAATGAATTAATGGACAACGTCAGCGGCTCACGGTGTATTAATTGACTCACCAGTTTTCCCGTAGCCGCAGCCAGGGATACTCCCAGCATAGCATGACCTCCTGCAACTACAACGTTGTCATACTTCTTTGCTCTCCCGATGTACGGTAACCCGTCGGGGCTCAGTGGCCGTAGTCCGGTCCACACTCCTCCTTTTCCCGGAAATTGTATAGGCAGATCAGGATAACATTTTTTTGCAGCATCAAAAATGGCTTCAGCTCTTTTTATTCGCACATTGTTGTTGATGCCGGCAATCTCCATTGTACCACCTATCCTCAACTGAGATTGCAGCGGCGTCATTGCCACCCGATCGTCGACGAGAATGGACGGAAATTGCAGGTTTCGTGTGAGTCCTTGAAACGTCATGCTATATCCTTTGCCGGCTTGCAATGGCAGCTGTATGCTAAGCATTTTTGTCAATCCCGGCAGCCAGGATCCGGCGGCGACCAATAATTCATCACAATCAATCCCGCCTTTGTTTGTTACAACTGCAGTGACTTTTTTATTTCTCTTTTCAAAAGATTCTACGGTAGTATGGGCTTGAAAGGAAACTCCATTTTTCAATAAATGTTTTTTCAGAGCGGTCATGAATTCTGCCGGATTGAGATGCGCATCACCGGGATACAAGACGCCGCCTCGCACATTCACTTTTACGTTTGGTTCCAGCATCTGAACTTCTTCGGCGGAGAGAACGGTAGTCGCTAGTCCGAAGTCTGAAGCCTTTTGCGCGAGCTCCAATTCATGCTTTTCCGTATCTGCATTTTTGTATAGCATAATAATGCCTTTCTCCTCCATGAAAAACGTTTCTCGCAAGTCATGCTTCATCTCTGTCGTCAAATGACGGCTTAGTTTCAATAATCCAAATACCGAATGCGAGTTTTTTTCAACGGTTGGTTTGGTTGCAGCCCGCCAGAAGTTTATACCCCATCGGAAAAGATCCAAATCAAATCGAGGCTTCACGTAAAATGGACTGCTCGACCTCAGCATCCATCGAACTCCTTGCGCGATCATGCCCGACGATGCAAGCGGAGTGAAATGACTTGGACACACATAGCCTGCGTTGCCATATGAACATCCGTCTAAAAGGTCCCCTTTGTCAATCACAGTTATGTCACAACCTGTTTTTTGCAGGTAATAAGCACAACTCAATCCAATAACTCCGCCGCCTATAATTACAATCTTCATTTATTTGAGTAAAACAATTTGAAAGCGAGTTATCCTGATCCGGTCAATATTGTCATATCACCTGAAACCCACACGCATACGGATCATCTTGCGGATCGATGGTGATGATGTTTCGTCCGTAAATTTTTGCCCAGCCTTCAATGCCGGGACGAATGGCAGGCTTTCCCGCTATTTCGGTTTCTTCTTCAATCGTTCCGATGAACCGTGAACCGATAATACTTTCATGAACGAATCTCTCACCTTTCTTCAACTTTCCTTTTGCATACCACTGCGCCATTCTCGCCGACGTGCCCGTGCCGCAAGGTGACCGATCAATTGCTTTATCGCCGTAGAACACTGCATTACGTGCAGCTGCTTTGTCATCTATTGTTTTTCCCGTCCACAAAATATGGCTGCAGCCTTTTATGGTCTCATCTTCAGGATGAATAAAAGAATATTGTTCGTTGATCCGGCTTCTCAGTTCTCTCGCCATTGAAATTAATTCTTCAGCTTTGAAGTGTTCGAGACCGGCAAAGTTTTCCTGCACATCAACGATCGCATAAAAGTTTCCGCCATATGCCACGTCAACGGATAACTTTCCAAGTTCACGGGATGTAACTTCAAGACCTTCTGAGTGCAAGAAAGATTTTACGTTCGTCAACTTTACCGATTTCACTGTGTTTCCGCTTTTCGTATATGTTGCCAGCACAAGTCCCGCAGGCGTCTCCAGCCGTATACATCCGGCAATTTTTGGCTTGATCAATCCTTCTCCTATTGCAATGGTCACGGTGCCAATTGTTCCATGACCACACATGGGCAGGCATCCACTTGTTTCGATGAACAAAACAGCAGCATCATTGTTTTCGTCGTGCGGCGGGTACAAAATGCTTCCGCTCATCATATCGTGACCTCTTGGCTCAAACATTAATCCTGTTCGGATCCAGTCGAATTCTTGCAAAAAGTGCTGACGTTTTTCACTCATGTTTTTTCCATGCAAATGCGGTCCGCCTTCTTTGACAAGTCGAACCGGATTGCCGCACGTGTGCGCATCTATACAATGAAAAACATGTGGTTTGTTCATTAAACAATAGCTGCTTTGGTAAGTTCATCGTTGACAGTTCGCCAAATGTTGAGCGGATTTCCACTTTTCAATTCATCCGGCAGGAAAGCATCGGGAAAATTTTGAAAAGCAATCGGTCGTGCGAACCTCTTAATCCCATCAGCGCCGACAGATGTGAACCGGCTGTCTGTGGTGGCGGGAAATGGTCCGCCGTGTTGCATACTAAGGCACACTTCCACTCCGGTCGGCACACCATTAAAAACAAATCTTCCACACAGGTTTTGGATATCGTCAACAATCTGCTGATGTTCGTGAACGTCTTCTTCTGTGGCCATTATTGTTGCTGTGAGTTGTCCTTCCAGACTACGAACCACTTGTTGCATTTCACTTTCATTGCGGCAGCGAATGATCAAAGAATATGGCCCAAAAACTTCATGATGCAGAACCGGATTGTTTAAGAACGCTTCCGCGGTTGCAGAGGCGATTGTTGGCAGTCCTTCGTGTGTTTCATAATCAGCGACGGCCAATGTTTCCACGCCTTTCTGCTCCATCGCTGTTTGGCGCTTTTCCTCATAAGCTTTTGCAATTCCTAAATGCAACATTTTTGCAGGACTTACTTTTTTTATTTCTGACGAAAGTTTGTCAACAAACGTTTGGAGATCTTCTGTTTCCATTGCGACAAGCAACCCCGGATTGGTACAGAACTGTCCAACACCAAGCGTGATAGAACCAGCGTAAAGTTTGGCCACCGCTTCAGCATCTTGCCGTAATTTTTTTGGAAACAGAAAAACTGGATTTATACTTCCCATCTCGGCAAAAACCGGAATGGGTTCTTTTCGCTGATTTGCCCAATCGAACAATGCTTTCCCACCTTGGAATGAACCTGTGAATCCAACGGCTTTTGTGTACTGATTTGTAACCAGCGCCTTCCCCACGTCGAATGAAGAACCATGAACATGTGCAAAAACGCCTTCTGGCAAATTTGATTTTTTTACTGCATTGCAAATAGCAACTGCAACCAATTCAGATGTTTGTGCGTGTGCGGGATGTGCCTTTACCACAACTGTGCAGCCGGCAGCGAAAGCGCAAGCAGTATCTCCGCCTGCGGTGGAATATGCGAAGGGAAAGTTCGATGCTCCAAAAACAACAACGGGACCCAGTGGCGTCAAGGTTTTTCTCAGGTCAGGCTTAGGCGGATTCCTCTCGGGTAGCCCAGTGTCTATCCGCACGTCCAGCCAATTCCCGCTTTCACAGGCATCGGCGTAACTGTTTAGTTGAAAAACGGTTCTTGCGCTTTCATTGCGCAACCGAGCTTCTGGCAGGTTCGTTTCCCTGGCAGCCACCTCAAGTAAATCGTCACCTAAAGCGTCAATTTCTTCAGCGGTGCACCGCATGAACGATGCACGTGCTTTCAAAGACAACTTTTTATAATGTTGAAAAGCATTCCAACTCTGGAGCATTACCCGCGCAATATCTTGTTGAGTCGCATCTTTAAAATTCATGTTCAAAACACTTGTTCCGTTTGCAATTGTGGCAGTTGCGGTCGTGTGGCAATGCCGTTTTCTATGATAGATAAAATCCTTTTTCTTTCCTCGCCTGCCAGTGTAAGCCTAGGCGCACGTACATGCTCCGATCCCAATCCGACAGCTGCTTCCGCAAGTTTTATGTATTGCACAAGTTTTGGGTAAATGTCCAATTCCAGCAACGGCATAAACCAACGATAAATTTGTCTCGCCTCTTCAATCTTGCCGCCTCTAATCAATTTATAAATCATAACAGTTTCATTTGGGAATGCATTAACCAAGCCGGCAACCCATCCATCTGCACCTAAACACAGTTCCTCCATTGCAAGTGTGTCAACACCGCACAAGATGCGGAAACGGTCTCCAAATGAATTAATCATTCTCGTGACGTTTGTTACATTTCTTGTCGATTCTTTTACTGCTGAAATATTTTTTTCATCCGCGAGCTGCTCAAACATCTGCAATGTCACTTCTATTTTGTAATCAACAGGATTGTTGTAAATCATGATCGGAAGATCTGTGGAGCGAGCTATTGATTTGAAGAAGGTAACAGTCTCGCGGGAGTCGCTTTTGTACCTCATTGGCGGAAGCAGCATAAAGCCATCAACACCCCACTGTTGTGCCAATTGTACCTGCATTATGGCTTCTTTTGTGGAACCTTCGGCAATGTTTAGAACAATCGGAATTCTGCCGCTCCCATCACTCAACGCCTGATTGATCAGCGCTTTTTTTTCGTTCTGACTGAGGGTACTTGCTTCCCCCAAAGAGCCCCCGATAATTAATCCATTGACGCCGGCCTTAATTTGCGCTTTGACGCTCTTAGAAAATAGCGCAAGATCTATTTGATCATCAGCTGTAAACTTTGTTGTAAGTGCAGGAAATATTCCTTTCCATTCAAGAGCCATCTGTCAATTTTAGAATGGAAATTTACCGATAATTCTACTTCGTATCCTCTAGCCGTTCGTCCATATTTTGTTGATCTTCCGCGTCGGGATAATCTTCAATGCTTGCGACTTCGTGCAGGTATTTTTCTCCTCTTTCATCAATCAACTGACTTTCTGATGGCGTGAATTTATCCTGTTCAGGCGATGGATTGCTTGCATTGCCTGACGGTGCAATTGAAGATGATTTGCCGGGACTTTGATCTTGTTGCATATCCTGGTTTTACTATCAAACGGTAAGAATTGTGCCAGCAGATACGTTCTGAACAGCAGGAATATGGCAACAACTTTGCATCTCACGTGGAATGAACAACAAGAATCAGCCGAAAAGCCCTGATGACATAAACAAGGAAGTCATTAAAGAACCGGTGAGAAACCCCAATCCCGCAGCAAACGAAAACCTCGAACCAGCAGAGAGATCTGAAAAGAAAAACAGCGCACAACAGGTGAACAGTGAAATAACAGACGGCGAAGACGCTTAGCGGAAATTACTTACCCGATTGGAAATTGAAAACAGGAAGAGAACGATGACAATAGCACCTCGAAACTCCGGAAGAGCACGTGCAGGAAGGTGCAGAAAGAAAGCACAACACTTTATAAAAGTTTATTCCTTTCATTTTTCAACGAGCGAATCATTTCTCCAAACCCCAAATTTTTGCTGAGAGCATTTATCGCCGCTGCAATGCGCTTTGCTTTTGTAGCATCTGTTTTTGCACTGTCAATCCAGCGGATAAAATAATTGCGATGTGAACCTGGCAGTTTATTGTAGTTCTCTAACGCTGTTGGTTCATCTGAAAGGCAGGCAAGAAACTCAGACGGCGGCGCCAACAGCTGGCGGTCTACCTCAAGGCGTGCCGTAACCGATGCGCCTTTCTGCTTCTTAATCCCTTTGCGTATTGTAGCGTTTACGGGCATAATGAAATTGCCGCCGCCCATAGGCATCAAGGCAACCTGACTAATGGAGAAATTGTCAAGTTTACCCTTCACCCGAAATGATTGTTTGTTATTCGGCTTCAATTTACATGCTAACTCGGCAGGCACTGTAATGTATGTCCAACCGGTTTTTTCACCTTGCTGAGCAAATTGCAGAAGTGTAGTTGTGAACTCGATCATTTCCCAATCAAAAAGTAAGATTTAAAATGTAAACCACCGCTGAAATGACGAAGGCTATCTTTGCCGTTCAAATTTTTCATTCTTAATCATTAATTGCTGATGTTTCGTTCTCATACTTGTGGCGACCTGCGATTAGAGGACCGGGGTAAAGAAGTTACTCTTGCCGGCTGGGTACAAACCGTTCGGAAATTTGGTGCAATCACGTTCGTTGATCTTCGTGATCGCTACGGAATTACCCAGCTTCTTTTTGGCGAAGATTTGAACGCTCAATTAGATGAAAACCCACTTGGTAGAGAGTTTGTGCTGCAGGCTACCGGCATTGTGACAGAGCGTTCCAACAAAAACAAAAACATACCGACCGGAGATGTGGAGATTACAATTTCGTCCTACAAAATACTGAACAAAGCGGCGGTTCCTCCATTCACCATTCAGGATGATACCGATGGCGGTGACGACTTGCGAATGAAGTATCGCTATCTTGACTTACGTCGTAACGCAGTCAAGAAAAATCTCGAGCTGCGCTATGCAGTGAATCGTGCAACGCGGGACTACCTGCATCAGAACGGATTTCTCGATATCGAGACGCCTTTCCTTATCAAATCAACTCCCGAAGGAGCTAGAGATTTTGTGGTGCCTTCCCGAATGAATGCGGGAGAGTTTTACGCGTTGCCGCAATCGCCGCAAACATTCAAGCAGTTGTTGATGGTGAGTGGGTACGACCGGTACTATCAAATTGTAAAATGCTTTCGGGACGAGGATTTACGGGCAGACCGCCAACCGGAGTTCACGCAGATTGACTGCGAAATGGCTTTTGTGGAGCAGGAAGATGTGCTGAACATGTTTGAAGGACTGGTGAAGTACATTTTCAAACAGGTGAAGGGAATCAACTATTCAGAAGTGGTTGACCGGATGACCTGGGAAGATGCCATGTGGAGTTATGGGAATGACAAACCAGACACCCGCTTTGGGATGAAAGTTGCCAATCTTAAAGTGCCGGCGCACACATTTGCTGCAAAACACCAGCATACTTTGTGGAGCATTCAAAACCATTTTGAAGGTGCATTCGGCGTGTTTGATTCTGCAGAAACTGTGTTGGCTATTGCCGTTCCGAATGCGGCTGAATACACACGCAAGCAAATAGACGAACTGACCGAATGGGTGAAGCGGCCGCAGATAGGAATGAAGGGATTGGTGAACATAAAATACAATGCTGATGGAACACTGAAAAGCAGCATTGATAAATTTTTTGGTGAAGACAAGCTGAAGGCGATTGCTGAATTTACAGATGCAAAGCCAGGTGACTTAATTCTTGTTCTTGCAGGCGCTGAAGAGCGAACGCGAAAGTCCATCAGTGAATTGCGCATGGAGCTTGCCGAGCGACTCGGCTTGCGAAAAAAAGATGAGTTTAAATTGCTTTGGGTGTTAGACTTTCCTCTTTTCGAATACGATGACGAAGGCAACAGATGGGTGGCAAGGCATCATCCTTTTACTTCACCCAAACCTGCACACATTGATGAGATGATTAATAACAGCCCTGCTATCGAAAACGCAACGGAATATCTGAAGCATCCTTATGCCTTCATTAAGGCAAACGCTTACGATATGGTGCTGAATGGAAATGAAATTGGTGGCGGTTCTATCCGCATATACCAACGCGAGTTGCAAGAAAAAATGTTTGCGGCTTTAGGCATGAGCAAAGAAGAAGCGCAGCACAAATTTGGTTTTCTTTTAGGTGCTTTTGAGTATGGTGCTCCTCCGCATGGCGGTATTGCATTTGGGTTTGACAGATTGTGTGCAATTCTCGGTGGCAGCGAAAGCATTCGCGATTTCATTGCATTTCCCAAAAATAACAGCGGACGGGATGTAATGCTTGATGCTCCATCCGTTATCGATGGTAAGCAGTTGGACGAGTTGAATATTAAATTGGATTTAAAATGAGCGTTGTCATGAAACAAATTTTTGCCTCGATTTTTCTCTTATCATTTTTTATTAGTTGCACCAACGATGAAAACACCACAGCAGCGGTAGAAAAAAAGGATGAACAACCAAAAAATTCAGCGGACACATTGTTAATCAGCGGCTGTTACTTGAAAGTGTATGAAAGAGACAGTATCTACCTCGATATACATAACAGAGACAGCATTATTAGCGGCACTGTTGCTTTCAAGAATTATCAAAAAGACTCCAGCCATGGAACAGTGGAAGGCAAGGTGCAGGATGGTAAGCTCATTCTTTGGTACGACTTCTTTTCCGAAGGAATGCAGTCGGTAATGCAACTTGCGTTTAAGCCCACTCCCGATGGAATGATTCGCGGTACAGGTGAATTACTTAATAAGGGAGATACGGTTTATTTCCGAAACATAGATTCACTACAATTTGCGGAGAAAGACAAATTAATAAGAGTGAAATGCAACCCGGCTTCTGCGACAAGGTGAAGCGGAACACTTGGAACATCACTGCTATCATCGTGAAGCTCCAATGAATGCTCAATACATTCGTTGCAGTACAAGAGTGCGACGCAACGACAGCTGAATAGTACCAATGCTGTTTGGTACCAAAACAATTAACTCCTGAACCTATTTTCAGGCACAGTTTTTTAATTAACATGATGTGTACAACTACCATTTTTAGTACATAGCTCTTTTTCTATCTTGTAGCTGATGGTGATTAATCCCGAAACTTGCCTCTGCCGAAAAGCATGCAAGCCGGAATTGTAAACGAAAACACTTTTAAGAATTTGAGAGACACAATTATTAATCTGGAAACCATTAACCCTATTGAGTTCTTTGGTGTTAATAATGGTAAGCTTGACATTTTAAAGAAAAAATTTCCGCTTTTAAAAATTCTTTCACGGGGAACGCAGTTGAAGCTCAGTGGTGCGCCGGAGCAAGTGGATGGAGCTAAAGAAAAAATTGATCTTATTGTTCAGTATTTGGAACGCAATGGTCACATGAGTGAAAACTATTTTGAACAAATTTTGGGCGGCGACGATGCTGAAACAGTCGACAACTTTATTGAACGTAATCCAAACGATGTCTTAGTTTTTGGCCCGAACGGAAAAACAGTACGTGCACGAACTGCCAATCAAAAGCGACTGGTTGCTTCGTCAGAAAAAAATGATATTGTTTTTGCGGTTGGCCCGGCGGGCACGGGTAAAACTTATACGGCGGTGGCAATGGCTGTGAGAGCACTGAAGAATAAGGCTGTAAAGAAAATCATTCTCACCCGCCCGGCAGTGGAAGCAGGTGAAAGCCTTGGGTTTTTACCGGGCGATCTGAAAGAAAAAATCGATCCGTATCTGCGTCCTTTGTATGATGCGTTAGATGATATGATTCCAGCTGACAAGCTGGGGTATTATATGACAACGAGAACAATTGAGATTGCTCCTTTGGCTTATATGCGTGGTCGTACTTTGGATAATTGCTTTATTATTTTGGATGAAGCACAGAACGCAACTGACCTGCAGCTGAAAATGTTTTTGACGCGGATTGGTGCAAACGCAAAGGCCATCATCACCGGCGATCTTACGCAAGTGGATTTACCGCGACACCAACGGAGCGGGCTTGCAAAAGCAAGTAGAATTTTGAAAAACATAGATGGCATTGGTCACATTGAACTTGATGAAGAAGACGTGGTGCGGCACAAGCTTGTGAAAGCAATCTTGAAGGCTTATGACAAAGAACATCACAAGGAACAGGAAGTGGAAGAAGCTGAAAAACTTGAAAGAAAAGAACGTTTCAAGCCGAAGCCTTTTACTGAAGGTCAAGGATAAATTATGTAAGTGCTCTTCGGAGCACTTTTTTTTCACTACTATTTACTTGTCATTTCACTTCCTGCATCTGCACCAGTTTAAAGTAATTTCCTTTCAGTTCCATCAATTCGTCGTGTGTGCCCCGTTCCACTATTTCACCCTGAGAAAGCACAATGATTTCGTCGGCATGTCGAATAGTTGACAACCGGTGCGCAATAACGATAGAGGTTCTGTTCATCATCATTTTATTAATTGCATCCTGCACCAACCGTTCGCTTTCGGTGTCGAGAGAAGAAGTTGCTTCATCTAAAATTAAAATCGGTGGATTTTTTACCAGTGCTCTTGCAATGGTTAGCCGTTGCCTTTCGCCGCCGCTCAGTTTTGTGCCGCGGTCGCCAACGTTTGCATCAAAGCCGTTCTCTTTTTTTACAATAAAATCGTAGGCGTTGGCAGCTTTTGCAGCAGATTCAACTTCAGCGTCACTTGCCTCATGTTTCCCAAGCTTTATATTATTTTTTATGTTGTCGTTGAACAAAATCGGCTCCTGAGTTACAACGCTTATCCTGCTTCGTACAGATTGTAATGAATACTCTTTTATGTTGACACCATCAATCAGCAACTCGCCATCGCTTACATCATGAAAACGGGGGATTAAATCTGCCAACGTCGATTTTCCCGCACCTGACGAGCCAACAAGTGCCAGGGTTTTTCCTTTATTAATCACAAGATTTATATTTTTCAAAACTATTTTTCCATCGTAGGCGAACGACACATCGCGCAGTTCAATTTTGTCTGTAAACGACTTCAACTCACGACCGTTTGGATTGTCATCAACGGTACTCTTTGTTTGCAACACTTCTTCGATCCGTGTGATGGCTGCACTTCCTTTTGCGAGGTTGCTAAAAGAAGTTGACAGTGTTTTTGTGGGGTTGATCAAATTGTAGAAGACACCTAAATAGGTAAGCAGTAGCGAACTGGTTAAAGAATACGTTCCGCTCAATACCAATTGCCCTCCAAAAAACAAAATAGCAACGAAGATGAGCACACCCATAAATTCTGAAACAGGCGATGCAATATCTCTCCTGTAACCAATTTTATTTTTTGCAGTGAGAAGTTGGTCATTGATATTAAAAAAACGGTTCTTGAGCAAAAGCTCAGAGTTGAAAGCTTTTATTACCCGCAAACCAGAAAGTGTTTCATCAAGCACCGAAACTGACTCCGAAGAATGCTGAGCAACTTCTGAAGATTGCTTTTTTAAAGAACGTGTAATTCTGCCGATAACAAAACCAACAATTGGAATGCAGATCAAAACAAATAGCGTAAGCTCCACGCTGATAAGCAGCAAAGTCACAAGCGTGAAAACAATCGTTAAAGGGTCCCGAACCCACCCTTCCAAAGCACCAACAACTGAATACTCCACTTCGCCAACATCGTTGGTTATGCGGCTGATGATGTCTCCTTTTTTCTTTTCCGTGAAATAGCCGATTGGCAGGTGCAATACTTTTTCATACAACTCGGTTCTGAGTCGGGTTACGATTTTGTTTTTCAACGGATTCAAAACATAATACGCGAGGTATAGGAACAAATTTTTAAAAAAAATGCTTACAATAATCAGCAGGCAAATGATACCTAACGTCGCGACTTTTCCTTTTGTATTGATGCTTTCGGTAAGATAATCGCGGATGAAATTAACAACAGCATTGTTCGACACCTGCATCAAACCAGATGTGCCGCCTTGCTCCCCTTTAAAAATCAACTCCAAAAAAGGGAACAACATGCCAAGCGAAACGAGCGAAAAGACAATGGAAAGCAGGATAAATATTATATAAAGAAATGCTTCACTTTTATAGAGAGTGATGTATTTAAAGACTCTTGAATACTTCTTCATGTATGGGACTCAGCACAGTATTTGAAAGCAACAAAGTAACTAATTTTACTTGCACGTCTAAGTTGATCAATATGCAGGAAGGAAAACGTCAAAAGCAGGTTGCAGGATTAATGCAGGAAGAAATCAATGGCATCTTTCAGCGAATGGGTTTGTCATTCGTGAATGGTTCAATGGTTTCGGTTTCGTCGGTGAAGGTGACGCCCGATTTACTCGAAGTGAGATTCTATTTAAGCATCTACAATCCTAATGAAACCGAAAAATCCGATAGAAAAGATGTACTAAAGAAAATTGAGGAAAGAAAATGGGAGATTAAAAAAGAATTGGCTGCAAAAGTGAAACATCAATTAAGGCGTATCCCTGAACTGAAATTTTTTATAGACGATACATTGGATCATGTTTTTAAAATGGAGGAATTGTTCAAAAAAATCAGCACTGATGATCATGAACAAAAGCCGCTTGATTCTGGGGCCAACGGACAAAATGCACAGAAGTAAACATTTGAATTTATTCTATTGAACTTTCTCTTCGCCTGGCGATATTTCAAATCGAAAAAAACTACCAATGCGATAAATGTAATTGCATGGATCAGCATTTTGGCAATTATTATCGGCACCGCTGCGCTGATCCTTGTCCTCAGTGTCTTTAATGGTTTCGAAGGATTGGTTAAATCGCTTTTTTCCTCCTTTTACCCAGAATTGAAAATAATTCCTTCCTCAGGAAAAGAAATGGTACTTACACAAGAGCAGCTCCAAAAATTGGGGGGTATCAATGGAGTAAACTCTATTTCAATGGTGGTGGAGGAAAAAGCAATGTTGCAAAATGGCGAGTATCAGTCAATGGTTAATCTAAAAGGCGTTGACGATAATTACAACAAAGTGACCACTGTGTCACAGCACATTATCTACGGAGAGTTCAACACGGGAACTGCAGATCATCCACTGCTTGTTTTGGGCGCCGGCATTGAAAACGCCATTGGGGTAGTGAGCGACAGAAGCATTTTTCCCATCGTTTTGTATTTGCCCCGAAAAGGCGAAGTAAACCTGATGAACCCAATGCAATCGTTGAGTTCAGACACGATTCACACCTCGGGTACATTTGTAATTCAGCAGGATTTCGATAACAAGTATGTCATTACCAATGTGCAGTTCGTAAAGCAAATGTTAGGCATGAATGCCGATCATTACAGCGCTGCCGAAGTTTCCATTATCAACCCCTCTGATGCAAACCGGATTCAAAAGGAAATGACAAAAATGCTGGGCAAAAGTTACTCTGTGCAAACTCGATTTCAACAAAATGCAAGTTTGTACACGGTCATGCAGATGGAAAAGTGGATTATTTACGCTATACTAACGCTCATTCTCACCGTAGCCGCGTTTAACATGGTTGGCGCCTTAACGATGCTTGTCTTAGAAAAAAAACAGGATATACAGGTGTTGCATGCTCTCGGCGCAGATAAGTCATTTATCCAGAAGATCTTTTTAACAGAGGGTGTGCTGCTGGCAATTATTGGTGGCGGGATTGGGATGACAATGGCTTTTATCATTGCGGTATTACAAATAAATTTTCACCTCATTCCGTTGCAGGGGAGCACATTTATGATTGACTATTTCCCTGTGAAAATGCAGCTTCAGGACTTTCTGTTAGTCGGCGGAACGGTTGTCACCATTGCATTGATCGCGTCGTACATTCCGGCTAAGAAAGCTGCGCATCAACAATTTATGATGAGAAGCGAGTGATATTGCGGAACGTCAACGGAGGAGGATTAGCAAAAAGGGGCACCTAGATTTCCGCCTCAATAATCACCCAACGTTTCAGGCAATTGTTCCAAAGCTTTTTTCAATTGTTCGTCATTCGGTGCTACTCCATGCCAGTTGTGATCGTTTTCCATAAAGTCGACGCCTTTACCCATAATCGTGCGCATGATGATGCCGATCGGCTTGCCTTTACCAACGAGCGACTTCGCTTCGTTTAGCGTATGCACCACTTCATCCATATCGTTACCATTCATTTCAAGCGTATGCCAGCCGAACGCTTCAAATTTTTCGCGGATGTCACGTAAATTATTCACCTGGTATGTTGGACCGTCGATCTGCTGACCATTCCAATCTACGGTGGAGATCAAATTATCTACGTTATGGTTCGGAGCAAACATAATGGCTTCCCAATTTTGTCCTTCCTGCAATTCCCCATCTCCATGTAGAGAATACACAACACTTTGATCATTGTTCAGCTTCTTGGCTAATGCAGCGCCTATTGCCACGCTCATTCCCTGACCTAAAGAACCGGTGGAGATTCTCACTCCGGGCAAACCTTCGTGCGTGGTGGGATGACCTTGTAAACGAGAATTGATTTTCCGGAAGGTCGACAGTTCTTTTATATCGAAGTAACCTGAACGGGCCAGCGCAGAATACAGAACCGGAGATATGTGACCGTTAGATAGAATGAAAATGTCTTCATTCTTCGCGTCCATGTCGAAGTGTTTCGCATTATAATGCATTATTTCGAAATACAATGCAGTCACGAAATCTGCGCAGCCGAGAGAGCCGCCGGGATGCCCACTTTGCGCACCATGAACCATTCTAACAATATCTCTGCGTATCTGAGAAGCAATATCCGTAAGTGCTGGCATAACTTTTATGTTTATTAACGGGACACTAATTCGTTGCTATTTAAACTATTGCGTTTGCAAATGTGCAACCTTTTTGCTGAAATTATTATGGTAACTTCCTATCTTTGAAAGCTTATAAAGATTCCGGATTTCTTTTGAACGAATGCCGATGATTTTGATTTTTACACTTCCAAACCCTGCTGAATGTTGAATTTGCTCGTGGCCGGAACCATTGCTTTTGGTACTACTTTTTTGGCTATACCTGCCATCATAAGGGTAGCGGAACAAAAAAGACTGTTCGATTTGCCTGATGGTAGAAAACTGCACACAAGACCCATCGCATCCCTTGGTGGCATAGGCATTTTTGCAGGCTTTCTGCTTGCTTGTCTGCTCTCTATTTCCGGCAAACAAAACGCTGAGTTTTCTTTTTTCTTTGCGTCTGCAATCATCATTTTCTTCTTAGGCGTAAAGGATGACATTCTGGTGTTATCTGCATTAAAAAAATTCATAGGTCAGTTGATTGCCACGGCCATCATTGTGCATTTTGGCGACATACGGATAGACAGTATGCATGGTTTTTTAGGCGTTTACCAGTTGCCGGAGGTGATTAGCCTGCTGCTTTCCTATACAACAATCATTGTTGTAATCAATGCTTTCAACCTAATAGATGGCGTCGACGGACTTGCTGCGAGCCTTGGCATCGTGACTACTTCGATTTTTGGCCTATACTTTTTACGGGCAGGTATGCCTTCGTATGGCTTACTCGCTTTTTCAATGACGTTTAGCCTTGCAGCTTTTTTAATTTTCAATTTTAATCCTGCTAAAATTTTCATGGGTGATTCGGGATCATTGCTGTTGGGAATGGTCAATGCCATTCTTGTCATCAAATTTATTACGGTTGCCGACATCACAGCAGGCAGTTTCCCATTACAATCGTCTGTAGCTCTCGGTTTTTCGATACTTATAGTTCCACTGCTGGATACGTTGCGTGTGTTTAGCATCAGAATTTACAAAGGACAATCACCTTTTGCACCCGACAAAAATCACATTCATCACTTGTTACTCGCAAGAGGTTTCAGCCACAGCGGAGTCTCTCTTTGTTGTGTTATCATCAATGTGTTTTTTATTTCTATCACATACTTGGGCCGCTCACTGGGTTCTACGGTGTTAATGGGCTGGATGGCAGGTTCGGCTCTCCTATTTGTTGGAATGCTTAGCTATCTGAAGAAGACACCTGCTACGTTGGTTATTGCGACATCATTTGCAGATGAAGGCGAATCCACAACTAAGGTGGTGCCTCTGAAAACTGAAGTTGCAGTAGCAGAGTAAAAGTTCAGTTTTCAATCTTCAGCTTTATTAGTTTTGCTGATAAATGATTTTCTTATGTCAGCAGAAGACGTTGCCATTACCCTTGAATTAGCGGAAGAGTCGATGCAGAAGGCTATTACCCATTTGGAAACCGAACTCACAAAAATCAGAGCCGGAAAAGCTAACCCTACAATGCTCGATGGCATTACTGTAGATTATTACGGTTCACCGATGCCCATAAATCAGGTGGGCAATATCAGCGTACTGGATGCCCGCACACTTACCATTCAACCGTGGGAAAAAAATATGCTGCAGCCTATCGAAAGAGCCATCATTGCTTCAAACATTGGTATCAATCCACAAAACGACGGCAACATTATTCGTCTGTTTTTGCCGCCGCTCACCGAAGAGCGAAGAAAGGAACTGGTTAAGAGATGCCACAACGAGGGGGAACATGCAAAAGTGGCGGTGAGAAATCTAAGGAGAGATGCCATCGAAAGCATAAAAAAGGCTCAGAAAAACGGATTGAGCGAGGATGCGGCAAAGGATGCCGAAGCGGACATTCAGAACCTTACCAACAAGCAGATTGCCTACATCGAAAAACACCTGGAGAGAAAAGAAAAAGAAATTATGACCGTATAATCATTTATGCTTCAAGATATTTCTACACGGGCTCCCAAGCAATTCGACAAAAAAGAAACAAAAGAAACTACAGCTTCTATTCTGACTGAGTTGACAGAATTGCAAAATCTTTTATACGCTGAAGGTAAGCATGCTGTTTTGGTAGTCATCCAGGGAATGGATGCAAGCGGAAAAGATGGTGCAATCAGAAATGTATTTACATCTATGAACCCGCAAGGCGTTCAGGTAACGTCTTTTAAAGCACCAAGCTCAGAAGAATTGAAACATGATTTCCTTTGGAGAATTCACAGGCATACTCCCGAAAAGAGTATGATCCAAATCTTTAACCGAAGCCACTACGAAGATGTGTTGATTACGAGAGTGCACGGCTGGTGTGACGATGAAACAGCACAAAAGCGTTTTAGAGCAATTAATGATTTTGAAGACCTGTTCGTGCAAAATGGTACTACCATTCTGAAATTCTATCTGCATATTTCACCTGAAGAACAGCAGCAGCGTTTGCAGGAAAGAATAGATGATCCGACAAAAGCCTGGAAATACAACAAGAACGACTTTGAGGAAGCAAAGCTTTGGAACAAGTATATGCAGATGTATGAAGATGTATTCACACAGTGCAACAAGGTGCCATGGACGATTGTGCCGGCGGATCAGAATTGGTACAAGGAATATTTAATCGCAAAAACATTGTCTGATACCCTGAAGGAATTCGACATGAAATATCCGAAGCGTAAAGAAGAGGTTTAATAGATTACGTACTTTTATAATAAACAAACCAAAACAAAATGAGCTTCGTCAAAGAATTTAAAGAGTTTGCTTTAAAAGGAAATGTTGTTGATTTAGCAATAGCAGTTATCATTGGTGCTGCATTTGGTGCAATAGTTTCATCGTTGGTAGATGATGTGATTACACCGCTCATTTTAACTCCTGCACTTGACGCAGCAGGCGTAAAAGATCTGGACAAACTTACCTGGGGTGCAGTGAAATATGGAAATTTTCTTGCTAACGTTTTGAAGTTTATTGTCATCGCTCTTGTTCTGTTTCTGCTTATAAAAGGAATGAACAGCATGAAGCGAAAGAAAGAACAACCCGTTGCTCCGGAAGCACCTGAATACTCTCTTCAGGAGAAATTACTGATGGAGATCCGCGACTCGCTCAGGAAATAGTTATAAACATTTGTGAGTATTAATAAAGAGCGCAACATTTAGAGATGAATGTTGTTACAATACATTTGTGCTTGCTGTTAAAGCATTCAAATATCCATTGTGACAACAACTTACCAAATAAAACTGCCGCAATTTGAAGGACCTTTTGATCTTCTTCTCTTTTTTATCGAAAGAGATGAATTAGACATCTACAATATTCCCATTACGACAATCATCAATGAGTTCCTCGACTACATACACGGTCAGGAGTCGCTTAACATAGAGCTTTCCAGCGAATTTATTTTGTTTGTTTCCACGCTAATGAGGATAAAAGCAAAAATGCTGCTGCCGAGAAAAGAATTGGATGCACAAGGAAACGAAATTGATCCGCGGCAGGAACTTGTCGACAAGATTCTCCAATACAAAAGATACAAACAAGCTGCCGCAGAAATGGCGGTGCTTGAAGCTGAAAGAATTCTGCTCGTCAAAAGAGGTAATATCCAAAGGGAGCTTGCCGCAATTGGCGAGGAAGCAAGTGAGGGCACGGAAGTGCAGACAATCACAATGTTTAAGCTGATGAAGGCTTTTGAACGGGTGATGCAGCGCCATCAGGACCGGCTGCACAAACCTGTTCACACAGTGGTTCAGTATAACTACACCATGGAGCAAAGCAAAGCAAACATGATTGCGATTGCACAAAGAGAAAGAACACTATCCTTTGAAAAAGTTTTTGAAGCTGTTGAAAATCGTGTGCATGCAATATTTATGTTTCTATCTATGCTGGAATTGGTGCAACAAAAATTTTTAAAAATAATTATTGGCGAAGGGAGGAACAACTTCATTGTTGAGTACAACGAAACAGAAGACAATCTTTCTGATCTTGAACTTATGAAACTTCTGTAACCTAAATCTTCAGACCCTCTGACAAGCAATTAAAAAGGCCCCTCAATTGAGGCGCCTTTTTTCTTTTTAAAACGGTCTTATTTATTTATACTGAGGAATCAAACCATTAGCAAGTTCGGTCATTCTGCGCAGCGACTCATCTGAAAGTTGTCCTTTCTTAAACTCACCCAAAACCTCGGGAAGTTTATGCTCCATTTCCATGAGGAAGTGTTCTTCAAATTCTTTAACCCTTTTCACCGGCACATCGCGAAGCAAACCCTGAGTTCCGAGATAGATAATAGCCACCTGTTTTTCAACAGCCATCGGCGCATATTGTGGTTGCTTCAAAATCTCGACGTTCCTTGCTCCCTTGTCCAGCACCAGCTTAGTTGCAGGATCGAGGTCGCCACCAAATTTTGAGAAAGCCTCCATCTCACGATAAAGTGCCTGGTCAAGTTTAAGTGTGCCAGCCACTTTCTTCATTGATTTGATCTGCGCATTACCACCTACACGGCTAACGGAAATACCAACGTTGATCGCGGGACGGATACCGGCGTTGAACAAATTTGTTTCAAGGAAAATCTGTCCGTCGGTAATTGAAATCACGTTAGTCGGGATGTAAGCGGAAACGTCACCAGCTTGTGTTTCGATGATAGGTAATGCAGTAAGCGATCCGCCGCCCTTCACAAGTGGACGAATACTTTCAGGCAAATCATTCATTTGTTTTGCCACAGCATCGTTACCAATGATTTTCGCAGCTCTCTCCAACAAACGGCTGTGCAGATAAAACACATCTCCGGGATATGCCTCCCGACCTGGCGGACGGCGAAGCAAAAGCGACACCTCGCGATAAGCGACCGCCTGCTTCGATAAATCATCATAAATAATCAAGGCGGGTCTGCCGGTATCGCGGAAGAACTCGCCAATGGCAGCACCGGCAAACGGTGCATAGAACTGCAACGGTGCAGGATCAGAAGCTGACGCCGCAACGATGATCGTGTAATCCATCGCACCATTGTCTTGCAAAGTTTTCATCACACCGGCAATGGTAGATGCCTTTTGACCGATGGCTACGTAGATGCAATAAACCGGATTACCGGCTTGATAAAATTCTTTTTGATTGATGATCGTGTCAATACAAATGGCTGATTTACCTGTTTGACGATCACCAATTACCAATTCTCTTTGCCCACGTCCGATAGGAATCATGGCATCGATAGCTTTAATACCCGTTTGCAGCGGTTCTTTTACCGGCTCGCGATAAATTACTCCCGGAGCTTTACGCTCAAGCGGCATTTCGTAGCGTTCTCCCTCGATTGGTCCTTTGCCGTCAATCGGTTCGCCTAGTGTATTCACTACACGGCCAACCATCCCTTCACCAACCTTAATAGATGCGATTTGTCCCGTACGGCGAACTTTCGAACCTTCCTGCAGCCCGCCTGTTTCACCCATTAATACGGCACCCACATTGTCTTCTTCGAGGTTCAGTGCAATGCCCTGAACGCCGTTTTCAAACTCCACCAATTCACCGGCGCGAACATTACCCAAGCCGTAAGCACGGGCAATTCCATCGCCAATTTGCAAAACTGTTCCAACCTCTTCTAAATCAGCAGACGCATTGAAACCACCAAGCTGCTGACGAAGTATGGCACTTATTTCATCTGGTTTTATTTCTGGCATATTTACCCCCAACCCCTAAAGGGGAGTTTTAGCTATCCCCCGGGAATTTTAATTGTTATTAAATTATCAAAAGAACTTCCCACCTAAGTTCCCCCTTCAGGGGGATAGGGGGCTTATCTCACCTTATAAATAAAGTCATTGTTTTCGAACTGGCGTGCAATTGTTTTCAAATCATACGAAATGCTTGCGTCAACTAATTTGTCGCCTGCCTGCAAAACAAATCCGCCGATAATTGATGGATCAATTTCTTCTATCAATTCAATATTTTCAAAATGCCCCGTAGACTTTACCTGCTCAACAATTTCATTTTTCAACCGATCGCTGATCGGTGCTGCTGTTGTGAGCTTGATAGTTTGAATATGTTTGTGTCTCTTGTATTGTTCAATAAAAGAAGTAATAATCTCAGGCAGCACAGTTTCCCTGTTCTTGCTTATAAGCAACATAATGAACGCCGAAGTAAGGTCGTTGACCTTTCCCTGTATAACACCTTGTACTGCTCTGCGTTTGAGATCATTATTAACGATGGGGCTGCGCAATAAACTGACAAACTCCCGACTTCCTTTTGCCAGTTCGCTGAGATAGAACATATCCTTATACACGGGCTCCAGCTGGCCGTTTTCTATGGCAAGATCAAGGAGCGACTTGGCGTATCTCGATGCTACACGTGGATGTTGCATTGTTTAATTTGATGATTTGAAAATTTGAAGATTTGTCGAGTAATGTAATTATCACATCACCCAATCAGCACATCTTCAAATTAGCTCAGGTTTACTTCGTTTACTAAACTTTTAATGTGATCTTCCTGTGCTTTTTTATCTGACAACTCTCTACGTAAAATCTTTTCAGTTACTTCTATCACCAATTTTCCTACTTCATTTTTTACGTCAGTGATTGCCGCCATTTTTTGAGCATTGATTTGTTGCTGCGCATCGGCAACGATTTTCGACGCTTCTGCTTTCGCCTGCTCTTTGGCTTCACTCACCATTTTATCTCTTGTTTCTCTTGCTTCTTTAAGCATCTGTGCTCTTTCTTCACGGGCTTTTGCAAGAATGGCTTCATTCTCACTCTTCATCTGAGCCATTTCGGCTTTCACTTTTTTCGCTGTTTCGAGGGAATCAGCAATTGTTTGCTCCCTGTCCCGCAGCCCCTTTATTATCGCAGGCCAGGCATACTTGCCTAATATGAAAAAGACAACAAGAAAAGCAACTAAAGTCCAAATCAACAATCCAAAGTCAGGAGTAAGAAGACTCATACCAATTGATATTAAATGTGCGATAATTTGATAGAGAATATCGAAGTCTCACAAATTGTTCACTAATGTTCCGAACGCTGAAGTGAGTGACACAACAGACGCTGATAGTAGTACAAAAGCCGGTTACCAAAAAAGAACTAATTAAAACTGCATCCTCTGCCCTGTGCTTATGGATGCAGTTTTTCTGCAAGGATTACAATACCATTGCAAGGAAGCCAACAATGATGGCAAACAGCGCTGCACCTTCCACAAGGGCTGCTGTCAGGATCATGTTCGCTCTGATGTCGTTTGATGCTTCCGGCTGACGGGCAATAGCTTCAACGGCTCCTTTACCAATCTGGCCAATGCCAATGCCTGCACCCATAGCGGCAAGACCGGCACCGATAGCACCTCCCCCGTTAGCGAAGGCAACTGTGCTGATCAAAATTGTAAGTAAATCCATGTTTCTGTTTTATGCTGTTTTATAAAAGCTTAGATGATTACTGGCTCTGTCGGCGGTTGACCTTCATGCGCTTCATGCGTTGTTTGATGCCCATCTTCAAGCGCCTGACCCACGAACACTGCTGTAAGCATGGTGAAAATGAATGCCTGGATAAAAGCCACCAATATTTCTATGAAATAAATGAAAACGGTAAACGCAATGGAAATCGGTGAAGCGCCCCAACCGACGCCCTGGTTAAGTTCCGCAAAAATAAAAATGAGCGATATGAGACAAATAATAATGATGTGCCCCGCTACCATGTTCGCGAAAAGACGTATGATCAGTGCAAAAGGCTTAATAAACACGCTGAGGAACTCAACCAGCACGAGGACAGGCTTAACCCCCATGGGCACACCAGGAGGATTGAAAATATGACCCCAATAATGTTTGTTGGAACTGAACAGGATGACAATGAATGAAACAACACCAAGAACAAGGGTAAAAGTAATATTACCCGTTACGTTCGCTGTGCCCGGAATAAGTCCAAAAATGTTATTAATTAAAATAAAAAAGAAAATGGTTAGCAGGAACGGTAGATACTTAGGATATCTATGCCC
>JAEZJD010000162.1 GCA_023436425.1 Bacteroidota bacterium
CTGCAATACCCCACGGACGGTCGAGACCAGT
This sequence comes from Bacteroidota bacterium, assembly GCA_023436425.1. Lineage (GTDB taxonomy): Bacteria > Bacteroidota > Bacteroidia > Chitinophagales > Chitinophagaceae > Flavisolibacter. Next base: position 32 of record JAEZJD010000162.1, read on the forward strand.
TGTCAAAATTGTACCCGCGAAAGGTGTTACCGTGGTTACTGCTCCAATGCGAGTTTGACCTTCGAACGCCGGTTTGTAGGTTGTATTTGGCTGTCGTGTCTCAACCGGAAGTTTAGTAGAATCAGTGCCGTTGCTAGTTTTATGGCCAGGCGAATTTGTAGAGCAGCCAAAAATTGCCAGCGGTAACAGATATACGAATTTTAACATGGTAATGATTTATACAAAATTACACGTAGCAGATGAAGGTTATCACACAAAAAGAAAGTCCCGGAACCGGGACTTTCGCGTGCAATTAACTGATTACGAAATCTCAATCATTCGTGGCGGTTTTTGTTTTACTTCTTCTTTTTTGGGGATTACCAACTGTAATACGCCGTTTTCATATTTTGCGTGAATTGAGTCTACATCCACCACATCTTTTGACAATTGGAACGAACGCTGGAATGATTGATAGCTGAATTCTTTTCGTGCGAAACGTTCGCCTTCGTTCTCTTCATGTTCTTGATTTCTTTCGCTGCTGATCGTAAGGGTGTTGCCGTCCAACTCCACTTTGAAATCTTCTTTTTTCATACCGGGAGCGGCCATTTCTACTACGAAGTTGTCGTTGTTTTCCCTGATGTTTACAGCAGGAAGTGTGGTGTTAGTAGAGGAATTATTACTTAATCCCCAATTCCACATATCTCTGGTAAAAAGGTCGTCGAACAAACTGTTAACTGTCGGAAAATTATTTCTCATGAGTGACATATTCACCTCCGTTTTTTGGTTATGAATATTAAAAACACTCACATAACATCAATGAAAATACCATTCGGAAAATAGCTGAAAAACTTTCAGGTTAATTGAACGATTGTCAGGATGGGAATATCGTCAAATGAAATTTTTTCAGTCTCACGGTGTTCCTTCTGTTACATTATCATTGTCGGCGCTGCCAAGGCTGTAAGATTTGTTTTCTTCATCACCTTCGCCTAAAGCTGTTGTCTCTGTTTCATCGTTTTCATCAGGAATATCTAAATCTTCGTCCGAAACTGTTCCCCCCAATGTTTCTCCAAATCCCTTTTCGTTCAGCGGCTCACCTTGAAAATCAGTATTGTCCATTGATGCTCTTTGGAGATTTCTTTCATCTGTTGTCGGTAAGGCATCAATCCGCTCGAGCGTGTGTTTTTCCCGGTCTGTCACGTTGAAGTCCGTTCCGGTGTCATCCAATGGATTATCAAAAATATCTGCACCCTCTTCATCTGCCGAAGATATTGTTGTGTCAGCCAGCCCCCCAAGGGGTGGCGCATTTACAAACTCCTGACCCGGAATATCCTTCACATCTGGCAGGTCTATAACAGTTTCGCCATCCTCCAACTTTTCCCGATCTTCTGGTGAGTCCGGTAGATCATTCGGAATGGTAGAGTTTTTTTCAAGATTGTTCGCCAATGGATCTCTGCCTGTGCTTTCGTCCCCTCTTGTGGTATTGTCCATAACTTAATTTTGCATGAATACTAAAAATTTTGTGCCGTAAAGTGCTCTGATAACAGGCACACGATTAGTAATAAGAAAAATAAACAACTATGAGCACATACTTTTTTAAAACGAACATAAGCTCCACCGGAAATGCATCGCACATCAAGCCACATCTGGATAAACTTGAACAATCGAAAGAAATTGACCATTGGAAAGTGCACCTTCAGGATCCGGACCATGTGCTGGAAATAGAAACGCAAAAAATGAGTCCCGAACAGGTAAAGCACTACTTGAGGGAAGCAGGAATTGATGCGGAGTTTACTAAAGCGCCTAATCCGTAACAAGGGTTTATCCGTTGTCTGCAAGGGCTGTGTCCAGCATTTTTTCTAACGTTTGCAGCCTGCTGCTTACATTATCCAAATTGACAATGTTCGATATGGACGAATTTTGCTCGGTGGCAAACCAAACAAGCACCATCGCAATGTAATCCTGCATGTCTTTGCCTGCAAACGCAGTCTTAAATTCAATAAGTTTTTCGTTGATTGTTTTAACCGTTTTTCTTACTACTTCTTCGTCTTTGGGATGAATGCGAACCCGGTAATTTCGATCGCCAATCAAAAGGTTTAAAGGAATGAGTTCGTCTGCCATGATATAATGTGAAATACGGGTTTTGAAATTCGAACGGTTGAAAATAGGAATCACTCGCCGAGCATTGAAATTACTTTGTCCACTTCTTTAATGTACTGATTCAGCTTGCGGTCAAATTCTTTTTTTTCTTTTTCATTCATTTCTCCAGCTGCCAGCTTCAGCACAGAAACACGTTGTTCCAGTTCGTGAATTTTGTTCTGTAGCTCCGATTCCTTTGCTATTTCTTGACTGAGCGCATGGGTCAATCGTTCGTTTTCTTTTTGCAGTTTGCTGTATTGTTTTAGCAGCTGCTGCAACTTTTCGTTGATAGTATTGAACTGCTGATCGAGTAGCATCAGAATTAATGAAACTGTTTATTTACTTCTGATTTCCGCATTCACTTCTTTTTCTAAGGTAGTCATGATTTTGCTCATCCACTGATCAATATCGGTATCAGTAAGTGTTCTGTTTTCATCAAGGAATGTGAAGTTCATTGCCATGGATTTTTTTCCCTTACCAAGTTTTTCACTTTCAAAAACATCAAAAAGTTTTATCTGCTTCAGCTTATCTAACCGTAACCGCTGCAGCTGTACGTTGATCTGATGATATGACATGGAATCAGAAACCACAACGGCCAGGTCGCGTTCCACAGCAGGAAACTTTGGAATTTCCCTGAACCGGACCGTGGTGTCAGAATTTTTCAGCAGCAAATCCCAGTAGAAGTCGGCGTACAAAACCGCCTGCTTCACATCAAATTTATCAGCCAGTTTTTTGGCAACAACTCCTGCTGACAACACTCTATCGGAACTTACATTAATAGTAAATGCATCTGTTAGCAATGGGTTTGTGTCACTATCAAAAGAGAAATTTTTTACTCCGGCTGCGTTTAATACTCCTTCTGCAACTCCCTTTAAATAATAAATATCTGCCGCAGCTGGTTTTTGTTTCCAATAAACGTCGTTCACTGAACCTGTTGCATACAAAGCGAGGTGGTTTACTTCTTTAAAGTTTCCGGGTCCGTCGCTGATGTATGTTTTTCCAAACTCAAAAAATTTCAGTCGGCTATTCTTTCGATTAATGTTGAATGAAACCACTTCCAGTGCGGTGTGTAACATGGAAGGACGCATAACATTTAGTTCATTGCTAAGGTTGTTTAGCAGCTTAACGGTGCTGCTCTTTTCTGCATCCGTTAAATAATTAGAACTGGTCAGTGAATTGGTGACAATTTCCGTAAACCCTAATCCGGTGAGCATCACCGAAAGCTTTTCTTTTAATTGTGCGTTTTTTTCATGTTCTTCCACCGAAGGAGTGATCGTGATGGCAGAAGGAATTTCAATGTTGTCCAAGCCATCAATTCTCAAAATTTCTTCAACAACATCAGCCTGCAGGCTAACATCAGGTTTGTGAAACGGCACCTGCAACACCATGGCATCTATTCCTTCTTTCACCACCACATAATCGAGGCTTTCGAGAATGTTTTTTATTTTATCGGGATGATAAACTTTGCCGCTTAACTTTTTCAAGTACTGATACTTCAGTGCGATTTCGGTTCTCGTATCCGGATTCGGGTATACATCTACAATGTCACTCGCAATCTCTCCGCCGGCGATTTGTTTTATCAGCATCGCTGCTCTTTTCGCAACATTTACAGTAGCCGATATATCTGTTCCTTTTTCAAATCTCGTTGCGGCATCAGTTCTCAGCCCATGCCTGAAGGACGTTTTGCGAATAGTGGCAGGATCAAAAAAAGCACTCTCCAAAAAAATTTTGGTCGTGTTTTCGGTAACGCCACTTTCCGCACCTCCAAAAACACCGGCAATACACATAGGGCTTCGTGCATCGCATATCATCAAGTCTTCAGCATTGAGGCTGCGTTTTTTTTCATCAAGGGTGATAAATGAGGTCCCCTTGTCAAGTTTTTTCACAATGATTGTGGCTCCCGTTATTTTATCATAGTCAAAAGCATGAAGTGGCTGACCCGTTTCGTGTAAAACGAAGTTTGTAATGTCCACTATATTGTTGATGGGACGAACACCGACGGCTTTTAACTTCTTCTGAAGCCACTCAGGCGATTCCTTCACCTGCACACCGGAAATGCAAACACCGGAGTACCTGCTGCAAGCTGAAGAATCTTCAACGGTGACAGTGATTGACAGAGACTTTTTATCGACTTTGAAGTGAGGATTAGGAACAATCCGGCGAACGTAAACTTTATCGTGATGAGCAATGTAGGCACATACATCGCGGGCAACACCTAAATGACTCATTGCTTCCATTCTGTTTGGAGTTAACCCTATTTCATAAACGATATCGGTGTACGGATGAAAATATTCTTCTGCTGTGGTGCCACTTTCCACTTCCGTTGGTAGCACCATAATTCCTTCATGCGACGTACCAAGTCCAATTTCATCTTCAGCGCATATCATTCCCTGGCTTTCCACACCCCGGATCTTTGCCATTTTCATCTTTAATGGCTCTCCATTCACGGGATAAATGGTGGTGCCCACCGGTGCCACAATAACTTTTTGCCCTGCAGCTACGTTTGGCGCTCCACACACAATCTGCAGCAACTCATTACCGATCTTCACTTTTGTTAGTTTCAGCTTGTCGGCATTTGGATGTTTTTGCACATCTAAAACTTCGCCTATCAGCAAACCTTTCAGCCCGCCTTTCACTTCTTCGAACGTCTCCATTTTTTCAACCTCAAGCCCTACTGAAGTAAGAATTTTGGAAAGCCGCTCCGGATCCGGTCGGGCAGACAAATAATCACAAAGCCAATTGTACGAAATCTTCATATTGGCCAAAGATAAACTTCATGCTTTTACGAGAACGTACGGCTCTTAAAGGACATTTCTCAACGGTTTCTATGCAATGCTTTTTGAAATGATAAGTAGGAGAATTGATGAGTTAAAAACTACACCTTACAGCAATAAAAGCCGTGCCGCCGCTGTGTTTCAATGCGGTTTTTACGTGCGATTTGTCGTGAATTTCCGCTGAAAGCCCATTCTGTTGTTCCGATCAATCTACCAAAAAAAAGCGGAGACTTTTTTGTCGACAATGAATGTGCATAACCCCGTACATGCTGCTGGAAAATATTCTAATTTGTGCGTGAAACCCTTAAGTGGTGTTGATAACCGGCTTGTCGATGTGAATTAGCGTCCAACAAACTGTGAAGTAAAAATTCCGTCGAAATCATTTGTTGGTGAGGTTTTGTACCCTTTAAATTCGTTTTTCTGACTGCTTAAGAAAATTTCAATGACAATTGAGTGACTTTTTCAGAAATCCGGCAGACACTAAAAAACTAAAAGACCAAATTTCGAAGAATGGACATCACGAACGTTAATCGCGACCGAAAAACCAGGAGAAAGGCCGGCCCCGACCTTAGCACATTAGTTTATGGCAAAGTGCCTCCCCAAGCCAAAGACTTAGAAGAAGCAGTGCTTGGTGCGATCATGCTGGAAAGAGGAGCTTTTGAAAAAGTTCAGGAAATTCCGTTAAAATCCGAATGCTTCTATGTAGATGCTCATCAGCGCATCTACCGCGCCATGCGTTCGCTGAACGACAAAGGTCAGCCGATTGACATGTTGACCGTAGTGGAAGAGCTTCGGCGCAATGAAGAGCTTGACATAATCGGTGGTCCGTACTTTATCACCAAACTCACCAACACTGTCGTTTCATCAGCACACATTGAGGCGCACTCACGTATCATATTACAAAAATTTATTCAACGCGAGCTGATCCGTATCAGCGGCGAAATCATCAACGATGCTTATGAAGACAGCACTGATGTGTTTGAATTACTCGACGATGCTGAAAACAAGATTTACAGCGTTACAAGTGAGCACCTCAGCGACAACTCTAAAGCAATAGAATCGGTGGTAGTGGAAACGTTCAAACGCATAGAAACAATGCGTCATAAGAACGAAGATTTTACGGGTGTTCCCAGCGGATTTGCTACACTGGACAGAGTTACTTATGGGTGGCAAAACACGGATCTTATTATACTTGCTGCACGTCCTTCTGTTGGTAAAACTGCCTTTGCACTTAACCTCGCACGAAATGCAGCATTGCACCCGAAAAAACCCACGCCGGTAGCTGTGTTCTCTCTCGAAATGAGTGCCGGTCAATTAGTGCAAAGAATTCTTGCCGCTGAAAGTGAAATACTTCTTGAGAAAATTGCCCGCGGCAAAATGGAAGATCACGAGATGGAGCAACTCTATAAAAAAGGAATTCAAAGATTGGCAAATGCTCCACTCTTCATTGACGATACTGCAGCACTAAACATTTTTGAATTGCGGGCGAAATGCAGAAGACTGAAAAAGGTGAACAATATCGGTCTTATCATAATTGACTATCTGCAATTGATGAGCGGCACAGGCGAAAATCGCAATTCAAATCGCGAGCAGGAAATCAGCAATATTTCACGAAGCTTGAAAGCGCTTGCAAAAGAATTAAGTGTTCCCATCATTGCGCTTTCGCAATTGAGTCGTGAGGTGGAAAAAAGAAAAGAGGGAAACAAGATGCCGCAGTTGAGCGACCTGCGTGAATCCGGAGCCATTGAGCAGGATGCTGACATGGTGTGCTTTATTTATCGTCCCGAATACCACGATCTGCAGGCGAATGAAATGGGAGAAAGTACAAAAGGAGAAACATTTTTGCGCATTGCAAAACATCGTAACGGATCACTGGAAAATATCAAATTCAGAGCTAAGCTCGATATTCAAAAGTTCTACGAAGCTGATGGTGACGATTTTGGCGGATTTACAATGCCGCCAAACTGGAAACCTGTGACCGATGTGGACGGACCAAAACTCTACATCCAAACAAGCAGCAAGATGAATAACATCGACGATGATGATGATCCTTTTTAATTACTACTAACTGCTCTATAAACTAAGGCTCCATTCATGGAGCTTTTTTTCTTTCTTCGCACAAATGAATGCGCCACTTTTTTACCATCCAAACGTGAATGAATCTTCCATTCAACTTGACGAAGAAACCTCGAAACATATTCACGTATTGCGGATGCAGAAAGGTCAGGAGCTGTTCCTCACGGATGGACAAGGCAGAACAGCCAAAGCAGTAATCGCCGACGATAACAGAAAGAAAACTTTTGTAGAAGTTCAGTCAATCAAAAATGAAGCACCGAAAAGCCGTAAGGTCTCCATTGCCATTTCTCTTGTAAAAAATTCATCGAGATTCGAGTGGTTTCTGGAAAAAGCGACTGAGATTGGCGTATCAGAAATTATTCCTTTTCTATGCGAACGAACGGAAAAAGAAAAGTTTCGCCACGATCGCATGCAAACTATTCTAATCAGTGCAATGCTTCAATCGCAGCAAACCTGGTTACCTGTTTTGCATCAGCCGACTTCTTTTGAAAAAATTATTTCGGATTCATCGCATGATCAAAGGTTTATTGCACACTGTTTACCCGGAGAAAAGCAACACTTATCGTCTGTCGGCGCTCATCGTTCCTCCATCATTCTCATTGGGCCTGAAGGAGATTTTACAAGCAGAGAAATTGAACACGCAATGAGTCAAACATTTGCTCCCGTTGCTTTGGGAAGTACACGCCTGCGCACTGAAACTGCGGGAATTGTAGCAGCTGCGTTACTCGTAAATGCCTAATGCGCCTCGTCCGAATTATTTTCTTCGTTTAACGGCAAAGAAGGAGCGTTGAGTTGCACCAATTTTCTTTTTCGATTTCGTTTAAACATAGTCATATTCAGCAGTTCCACCGCAAATGAAAATGCCATACCGAAATAGATGTAATTTTTCAAATGAAGATGCTCCGCTTGTTCAGAGTCCCATCCTTCAATTATCAAACTCAATCCGATCATAACGAGGAAAGAAAGCGCCAGCATTTTTAGTGTAGGATGGTGGTGTATGAATGACGCGATTTTCGGACTGAATAAAAACATAATGATCATAGCAATGACCACAGCTGCTATCATGATTTCAACATGCTTGGCAGTACCGCCTGCAGTAATCACGCTATCGAACGAGAAGACCATGTCAATAAGCATGATCTGGAAAATTGCTTGTCCCAGCGAGAGAAATGCGGGCTTGCGAGCAATATTTTCTTCAATGTCTTCGCCTTCCAGTTTTGAGTGAATTTCTTTCACTGATTTATAAATAAGGAATAAGCCACCGAGTATCATTACAAGGCTTGCAAGATCGAATCCTTTTCCCAGCACGCTGAATAAATAATGTCCTTTTTGTCCAAGCAGCCAGCTGAGACCTAACAAAAGAATACTGCGTACAATAATACCTGAGATCATCCATGCCCGTCGCGCTTTTGCTTTGTTCTCCGCTTTCAGCCTGTTAATGATAATGCTGACAAAAATGACATTGTCAATGCCAAGCACCACTTCCAAAATGACAAGTATGACAAAGCTTATGAGGCTTTCTGTGGTAAACAAATATTCCATCAGTGCAAAATAAATGTTTAACCAATTGCGGTAGCAATTCTCCTGGCAATAAATGGACCTTCGTAAATGAAGCCCGTCCAAACTTCGACCAACGATGCTCCTGCATCCAACTTCTCCTGCGCATCCTGAGCGGTGAAGATGCCTCCGCTGCCAATGATCGGAATGGTTCCACCGGTTTTTTGCGAAATGTAACTGATCACTTGTGTTGAAATTTTTGTTACCGGCTTACCACTCAATCCTCCTGCACCGATATTTTGCAGCTTAATAGTTGACATCTGCAAGTTCTCTCTGGCAATTGTAGTATTCGTTGCCACCAGTCCGTCAAGATTTATCTCCATTGCCAGCGCAATGACATCGTCTAATTGTTCCGTAGTGAGATCCGGTGCTATTTTCAGCAGAATTGGTTTTTGATCAGCAAAGGATGTATTTAAATTCTGTAGATGAGTAAGGATTTTTTTCAGAGCACCTTTTTCCTGCAGTTCTCTCAAACCGGGAGTGTTGGGCGAACTGACATTCACCACGAAAAAATCGACATACGAATGCAGTTCACGAAAACAAATCTCATAATCTCGCCACGCATCTTCATTTGGAGTGACTTTGTTCTTCCCAATATTGCCGCCAATAATTAGTGAATGTCTTTTTACAGCGGCTGATTTGTTTGAACTCCCGCTTTTCGATTTTGAATTTCCAGCGTCGAATCGGGAGTTTTCATTGCGCCATTTTTTCAATCTTTCAGCTACTACTTTCACTCCTTCGTTGTTAAATCCCATTCGGTTGATCAAGGCTTTGTCGGAAATAAGCCGAAAGACACGTGGTGATTCATTGCCCGACTGAGGCTTTGGTGTTACGGTTCCTATTTCCACAAAACCAAATCCTAACGCCTGCAGTTCTCTCAGATATTTTGCGTTTTTGTCAAACCCTGCTCCTAACCCAACCCTGTTGGCAAAGTGCAGATTAAAAATTGAATACGGCTTAGTGTTCGCATTAAATCTTCGTTCCATTTGCTGCCTAACGAAAGGAATAGCGCAACCGAACTTTATCGCAGTCATTGAAATGAAGTGAGCAGTTTCCGGCGGAGTGAGAAAAAGAATGTTCCGCAAAAGCTTATACATTGCTGCAAAGATATTTTGTTAGCAGTTGCTTTACTTTGACATCAATCCATTGATTTACCTTTAATTT
>JAEZJD010000175.1 GCA_023436425.1 Bacteroidota bacterium
GCACAATACGAATGTTCAGTATTTCGGTGTGGATCTTTCTGCGCCGCAATCTTCAGATGAAATTTTCCATTGGTGCACATCCAGTAATTTCATCGTCGCCGTTTTGGTGAATAACGCAGGTTATGGGTTAAGTGGGAAGTTTGAGACCTATGCATTGCAGCAACACCTCGATATGCTGCACGTGAACATGGATGCTGTTGTGAAATTGACCTATTTGTTTTTGCCCCAACTAAAGCAGCAACCGAAAGCATACATCTTAAACATTGCAAGCAACGCAGCATACCAGGCGGTTCCCTATTTAGGATTGTACGCGGCTACGAAAGCCTTTGTTCTGCAATTTTCAAGAGCGCTTCGCTACGAACTCGCAAATACTTCGGTCAGTGTTACTTGCATCAGCCCGGGCACTACAGATACAGATTTTGCAACAACCGCGAACGTGGGTCCAAAAGCAATGAAGGCTGCAAAGAAATTAAATATGTCGTCCCAAGATGTGGCGAAGGTTGCGGTGGACAGTATGTTTAAAGGAAAAACCGAAGTTATAGTTGGTGCACTAAACAAGGTGGGTGCCTTCTTTGTTTGGCTGCTTCCAAAAAAGTTTGTAGAATCAACTGCAGCAAAGCTCTACGAATAACAATCATCGACCACTTTAACAACGCTTAAGTTAACTGCGTTCGCATTTGCGATTTAATTTATTTGCAAAAAAATATCTCACTTTTTGCCTTTTCAATAACAGGTAGAATGTAGCCTCTCATGTCCTTTCTATCCATATCTTCGCCCGCTCAAATAGTTCTTGAAAATGATCAGCAGAAGGAATATCAGAGTGAAGGTGATGCAGACAATTTACACGTTAAATACATCGGAAAAAGACGTGAAGCCCGGCGAACCGACGAAATTATTATTCAACCATTTCAATCAATCGAAGGAACTTCTCATTTACGTTGCTTATTTCCTTACTGAAGTTGCGGGCTACGCCGAGCATGATGCTTACGTCAGAAGCTCGAAACATCTGCCAACAAAAGAAGATCTGCACGTAAATACAAAAATTGCAGGCAATCAGCTACTATGGAAAATCAGGGAAGACGCTGCTTTCAAAACTGAATCAGCGAAAAGCAAACCAAAACAAATTCTTGACAAGGAGCTTGTGCGAAAAATTTACCTGCAGTTGGTAGAAACGCCTGAATACAAGAAATACATTGGTTCTGCCGAAAGAAATACAACAGATGAAAAAGAAATAATTGAAATCATTTTCGAAAGGCTGCTGTTAGAAAATGAAAATTTCATTTCGCACATCGAAGAACATTTCATTAACTGGGACGATGACTCAGACCTGGTTGTACAAACACTTCGCAATTTTTTTCAGAAGCCCGGTACCATCAACTTTGCCGAAGAACTTGGGCAGGACAAAACCGATTTTGCGAAAAGTTTGCTGACAACGGTGTTGGAAAAAAATGAACATTTGGAAGGTTTCATCATTCCGAAATTAAAAAATTGGGACAGAGATCGGATTGCTGCACTGGACATGATTATTATGAAAATGGGTATTGCTGAATTTCTGTACTTCGAGACGATTCCACCGAAAGTCACAATAAACGAATACATAGACATTGCCAAAGAATACAGCACACAACAAAGCGGTCAGTTTGTCAATGGCATTCTTGACAATATCCATAAAGACCTGGTGAACAGTAACAAACTTCACAAACGCGATTTTAAAAAACCTGCTTAAAAACAGGGAAAGCGATTCTTTAATTTTGCAGAAAAGAACAACTATGAGATACCTTTTGTTTATAATGTTTGTTGGTGTTTTATCTGCGTGCGGCAGCACCGATACGAAGGTGAAATCAACAGCAGCCAATGCGCAGGACTCAACGACCATTCAGTGGCTCGATCCGGTGGAGCAGGAACTTGGCAAAGTGAAGGAAGGTCAGGTGGTTGACATTGTTTGGCGGTTCAAAAATACAGGCGACAAACCACTTGTTTTTTCTTACGTGCGGCCGGGCTGTGGATGCACCGTGGCAGATAAACCCGAAGAGCCGATTGCTCCGGGGGCCGAAGGTGAGATTAAAGCAAAATTTGATACGCAGGGAAGACCATTCAGTCAGCACAAAATGATGTACGTACAAGCGAATAACACCAACCGAAATGCGGGTGTAGAAGACGTGCTCAGTTTTAAAGTAGAAGTGGAAGAAGCAAAAAAACAACAGTAAATCTTTAAATTTCAATATGTACTTATTACAACAACCTACAGGCCCGTTCGGCGGATCATCAAGCCTCATTTTTATTGGAATGATCATGCTGGTATTCTGGCTTTTCTTTATTCGCCCCCAGGCAAAAAAGGCGAAGCAACAAAAAAGCTTTGTTGATAATCTGCAAAAAGGAGATAAAGTGATAACGATAGCCGGCATTCACGGCACGATCAATAAAGTGAATGAAGATGGGACAATCAGTTTGGAAATTAACCCCGGCAGCTACATTAAGCTGGAGCGCAGCGCCATTTCGATGGAGATGACGGCACAACTTAATAAACCGGCAGCACCAGTAAAATAGATATCGTGCGTCTCGTCGCAATTCAAGGAAGCTGTCGCCGGGCAGCTTTCTTCTTTTAGAAATTTTGTTGATCCGTTAGTCGCAGTTCTATGCTTCGTGTTGGTCTTACAGGTGGTATTGGTTCGGGAAAAACAACGGTAGCCAAAATTTTTGAGCTGCTGAATGTTCCCGTTTACTATGCCGACGCTGCATCCAAAAGTTTATACGAAACAGATAAAGATTTGATGCGCAGCATAAAGGAAAACTTTGGAGAAGAAATTTACATAAACGACAAACTCAATCGAGAACAACTTGCTAAAATTGTTTTTAACGATCGTGGAAAACTTCAGTTGTTGAACGAACTTGTTCACCCTCCCACTATTCGGCATGCAGAAGAATGGATGATGCAACAAACTGCTCCATACATCATCAAGGAAGCTGCATTGATTTTTGAAAGCGGCTCAGCCGCAGGCCTCGACTACGTTATTGGTGTGAAAGCGCCTTTGCACTTGCGGATAAAACGTTCAATGGACAGAGACGGTACCAGCCGGGAAGAAGTGCTGCGGAGAATGCAGCAGCAGATTGATGATGAAATAAAGATGCGTTTGTGCGATTTTATTATATCAAATGACGAACAACAATTGGTTATTCCTCAGGTGATGCAGCTTCACCAAAATTTCTGCAAATAGCATCCGAAGGGAGCAAATCACTTTAGCGCAGCTAAAGCTTCTGTAATTCTTTGAAATCCTTTTTCAATGTTTTGCATACTGTTCGCATACGAAATACGAATGCAGTGATCGTCGCCAAACGCAGAGCCGGTAACTGTCGATACTAAGCCTTTGTGCAGCAGATACATACAGAGATCGTCTGCGTTTTTAATTTCATCAATCCCATCCTTTTTTCCAAAGTAAAAATCGACGCGGGGAAACGCATAAAATGCACCGTCCGGATTTGAAAAACAGAAGCCCTCAATTTTCTTCATAAACTCCAGCACTCTTTCCCTCCTTTTTTTAAATTCTTCCACCATTTTTTTGGGAGCATCGGAAGGTTCAGTGAGTGCAACAATTGCAGCCCGTTGGGTAATCGCATTTGTTCCGCTGGTAAACTGCCCCTGCAACTTTTCGCAAGCTTTTGCCACTTCTACCGGCGCGGCAAGATAGCCGAGCCGCCAGCCTGTCATTGCAAAGCCTTTGCTTAAGCCATTTATCACGATTGTTCGTTCCTTCAGATCGTCGAATTGAGCAATGCTTTGGTGCGCATCGCAGTAGTTGATGTATTCGTAAATCTCATCAGAAATAATCCACACCTGAGGATGCTTTCTGAATACCTCGGCCAGCGCTGTCAGTTCTTCGCGATTGTAGACGGCGCCACTTGGATTGCAGGGTGAAGAAAATATAAAAGCTTTGGTGCGGGGAGTGATAACCTGCTCCAGTTGCTCAGCATTTAATTTATATCCCTGTTCCAGACCAGTTTTGATAAACTTTACCTGACCACCTACCAGCTGCACCAGCGCCGAATAAGTAACCCAGTATGGCGTGGGAATCAACACCTCATCGTTTACGTCAACCACGCTTAAGATGGCATTCGCCAGGCTTTGCTTAGCTCCCGTTGAAACAACTATATTCTGTGGTTTGTAGGAAAGACCGTTGTCCCGCCTGAACTTTTCACAAACTGCTTCCCGCAAATCAAGGTAACCGGCAACAGGTGTGTAGTGGCTCCAGTTCTCGTCAATGGCATCTTTTGCTGCAGTTTTCACGAATTCGGGAGTATCGAAATCCGGCTCGCCAAGGCTCAGGTCTACAATATCCTTTCCCTGCGCCCGCAACTCTCTGCCTAGTTTAGCCATTCGCAAAGTTTCCGGTTCACTAAACCGGTCCAACAAAGAAGATAAATGCATGATTGGTTTTGTAAAAACAGCAAATCTAAGCGGTTATTGCAACAAACAACTTTCACAGAAATTACCGGTGGTCACAAGTGAATTTATCCTGAAAACGTTTGCGCCGAACATTAAGCTAAAGAATCGCTAAATGGCTGTGAACAGGCTTTTTTACCTGTTGAAAATGAGCGTAATTACGCAGCCAATTAAGGCGAAAAATATATCTTTGCCCACTCTTAAAAAAACCGTGTATGCAACTTAGAGGCCTGGTCCGATTTTTTACCATCCTGCTCATCCTTTATTCTATCTACGAATTATCCTTCACCTGGGTGGTGCGGAACCACGAAAACAAAATGGAAGCTAAGGCAAAGCAGTTTGTCGCTGTGAACTACCCTGGAGCCGACAACACTACTAAAGCCGCAGCTTACCAAGACCGTTTAAAGCGACTGCTTGACAGCACCAAAGATGAAAATATTCACTTCGGATTGACAGGCGGAATCAGTTATCAAAAGGCGAAAGAAGAAGAATTGAATCTTGGACTTGACCTTCAGGGCGGTATAAACGTCACCATGAAGGTGGACCTTTCCGGCCTTGTTCGTTCAATGGGCAACAACTCAAAAGATCCTGCCTTTGTTCATGCACTGGAAAATGCAAATAAAAGACAAGCTAACAGTGGTGCAGATTACATCTCACTATTTGTCGAAGAATATAAAAAGCTTTCAAACAATGCGCCGCTTGCTCCATTGTTTGCATCGGCTAACCGAGATCAGATTAAGCTTCGCGATAACGATGACAAGGTGCTAAGCGTTATTCGTAAGGAAGCATACGATGCGTTTGATCGGACTTTCCGCGTTCTGCGCAGCCGTATCGACCAATTTGGTGTTGCATCCCCTTCCATCAATCCGGACCGCGATCGCGGCGTTATTACCGTTGAATTGCCGGGTATGCAAGATCAGGAACGTGTTCGCAAATACCTGCAATCATCAGCTAACCTGCAGTTCTGGCAAGTGTACAAACTGGAAGAATTAGCAACTTCATTTCAGAACGCAGAAAGGGACTTTGCAGCTGCAAAAAAAGGCACAGCACCCGCTGCAAAGGCTGACACTGCAAAGACAGTAGTTTCTGCAAACACCGCAACAACCACAACTGACACAAGCAGTTCGGGAACAAAAAAGTTATCTGAACAGTTGGGCAACGACACACAAAAGACGGCTGCAGACACTGCGTTCGTTGCGGCAGATAATTCTTTTATGAAGTATTTCGTGCAACTCGGCACGGGAATGATTGGAGTCGCGACCCGCGATACAAGTATTGTGAGAGAATATCTGAATATGGATGTAGTGAGAAGAAACTTTCCTTCTGATGCAAGATTTGCCTACGGTATTCCCGGTCGGGATGCGAACGGAAAAGAAGCTAAAGTTGTTCCTCTGTATGTTTTAAAAACGTTTGGCAACACAAAAGCTCCCATGGAAGGAGAAGTTGTAACTAATGCTTCTCAAACGTACGATCAATTCGGAAAGCCTGCAGTGTCAATGGAGATCAATAGCACAGGGTCTCGCATTTGGGAGAATATGACTGAAACAAGTTACAACCAGTCAAGACCAATTGCCATCGTTCTGGATGACATTGTATATTCTGCGCCTGTTGCACGTAATGGTAAAATCAGTGGTGGCCGTACGGAGATTTCCGGCGATTTTACTTTGCAGGAAGCCACTGACCTGGCT
>JAEZJD010000201.1 GCA_023436425.1 Bacteroidota bacterium
AAATATCCTGAAAAAGTTGCACCGCCGGAAGTGAAAGGAACGATCGGTGAAAAAATTGTAAACGATGCGATCTCCGGTTCATATCCATATGCAGTGCTGTCCACAGGCACATTCGCAAAAGCCGCAGGCGTACCTTTTTTGCAAAACACACTTGTTTATATACCCGATGATCCGGCACTTGGCGAGTTCAGAGAAGACTACAAAAACAGCCTCGCTTTTCTGGAGCTGCGAACAATAGTGGCCGATCCGGAGGCAAAAACATACAACACGCATGAATTGGTTTTCAAGTTGAATGAAACTTCCGATAAGCTTGTGGATCAAAGGGCGGTGTTGCGGGCACGGCTACTGGACAACTTTATTATGGATTTCGACCGCCACGAAGACCAATGGGTGTGGGTGGAAAAGAAAATTGGAGACCGCAGACAATATTATGTGGTACCGAAAGATCGTGACCAGAGTTTGTTTAAACTCACAGGATTGGTACGCCTCGCTACAGGTAATGTGACTTTGGGACCTGTGCAGGGCTTGAGAGCACAAGCAAAGGACATTAAAACGTTCAACTATTCGGCACGCGACTTTGACCGCAGATTTTTAAATGAGCCTGATGAAAAGCTTTGGCGTGAAGAAATTGAACATCTTCTGGCTGCAGTTTCCGACGACGTCATTGACGCGGCTCTGTCCCGTCAGCCGAAGGAAATACAGAATGGCGCAAAAAATATTGCTGAAATATTGAAGGAACGCCGATCATTTTTCAGAGATGAAATGATCGAGTACTATCGTTTTTTGTCAAAAACAGTTTCCATTCCTGCCTCGAATGACGCAGAGCAGTTCACGGTAACTCAGAACAGCGACGGCAGTGTGCTTGTGGTGGTGCAACAAATGAAAGACGGTGCTCCTTCGTTCGAAATATATCGCCGCTTGTTTGATCCCGCTGTTACTGAAGAAATAAGATTGTATGGACTAGAAAACGACGACAAATT
Source organism: Bacteroidota bacterium (assembly GCA_023436425.1). GTDB lineage: Bacteria > Bacteroidota > Bacteroidia > Chitinophagales > Chitinophagaceae > Flavisolibacter. The sequence continues at coordinate 981 of JAEZJD010000201.1, forward strand.
CATCGTCACCGGTAGTTCGAGTCCAATTCTAATTAGAACTATTGGGGGACCGGGGAAAGACAGTTTCATTAATGAGTCGCCAGGAAATAACGTGATCGCATATGATGTGTCGTGGGAGGACAACTTGATAACCGGAAACGTTCGCAACAAAATTTCAAATGATCCGATGAACAATGAATATCGTCAACGTTCCATGTTGTACAATTCATCAGGTCTCGGAATTACAGGGGATATTTCCGGTGGCATTTTTCTCGGACCAACTTTTACCGTAGTTACGCATGGTTTCAGGAAAGAACCTTATGCCAGCAAACATTTCATTGCCGCGACCAGAGCCTTAAACGGAAATTTTTACCGGTTCAAATACGATGCGGATTTTATCGGTAAAAAAACCGATGTTTTATGGCGAAGCGATCTGCGGCTACCCACAATCAGAACCAATTTTTTTGGCTACGGCAACGACAACAGAGTTTACAACAGCGATATGTCCGAGCTGGATTTCCGGGCACGTTACACCATTGCAGATATGGCGCTGCTGCTTAACGCCAAAATTTCTCCTGCATTTCGTTTGAAGGTTGGACCTGTGCTGCAATATTTTAAATTGTCAGATGATCAAAATGCAGGAAAGTATGTTAAGTCAATCTTTCCCGAGAATAGTGTAAATGCAGATCTATACAACGGCATGTGGTTTGGCGGTGGCGAGTTGCGTGGAGAATTGAATGCTGTCAATAATCAATTGATTCCGGCGAGAGGAGTTCGGCTCAATGCATTTGCACGCCCACTCTACGGGTTTGACAATGGTAACGTGCTTACGCAAACGGGAGGTAATCTATCATTTTACACCGATTTTCTGGCAAAGAATAAGATTGTATTTGCCACGTCTTTCGGTGCAGGTCACAACATTGGTGATTTTGAATTTGTGCAGGCGCAGTATATCGGCTTGAAACAAAATTTGCGTGCATATCGCTGGCAACGTTTTGCAGGTCGCACGAGAGCGTATAACAACACCGAGTTGCGCACAAACTTTGGCGATCTCAATTTGTATTTGGTCAAAGGCCCGTTTGGCTTAATCGGGTTTCACGATATAGCGAGAGTTTGGTCAGATGGCGAAGACTCGGATACATGGCATGAAGGTTACGGGGGCGGACTTTGGATGGCGCCATTTTCCAAATTTGTTGTGGTGGGTACGCTAGGGTTTTCGAACGAAGAGAAGTTATTGCCACAGGTAAACTTTGGGTTCCAATTTTAAATTATCAGACGCATGAAATTGTTTTTCTTATTGATTGTGCTGCCTGTCCTGAGCTTTTCGCAGACGGTGCATGTAGACGACGATGAGGTGGAATATAAAGGAGAAGAAAAGGTTTCCGGAGTGTCCGGTTCTGAAATTAGCAGTCGGCTTGCAACCGTGTTGTCTTCGCTGGACTTGAAGGGCATTGAACTGGTAAAAAATAGCACTGACGGAGAAACATACACCGGTAAAATCCGCCTCACAACACCTTACGAAATCATTAGAGCAATGTCGTTCAAAATGAAATTGGAAAGTTCGGAGGGCAAGTATTCCTACAAAATAGATAATGTGCAATTAAGTGAAAGACTAAGAGGAGAGGAGGCGAAAAAGACATCTTCTGAGGATATGATTGATACGCTGGAAGAAGCGGGAAAAACAGCCTCTGAAATGGAAAAAATTTTGAACGAGTTTGACATGCGTATACAGCAGCTGCTGGTTTTTATCAGGAAAGGCGTATCGGCTCAGAGGTAAAATTTAACTCACTCAATTTTTGCTGGATTTTATTGCGAACTTCATCGTTGGTTAAATTCATCGGTTGAAATTTACTGCCGGTTACTTTCTCGTATAACTCAACATACCGGTTAGAAATAATTTGAATCCATTCGTCGGTCATTTCGGGAATCTTCTGTCCTTCCTTTCCCATGAATTCATTTTGAATCAGCCACTCACGAACAAACTCTTTGCTTAACTGCTTTTGCTTTTCGCCCCGCTGCTGGCGCTCATTGAATCCCTCTGCATAAAAGTATCGCGAGGAATCAGGCGTATGTATTTCATCCATTAATGTGATCTTTCCATCCAGCTTACCGAATTCGTATTTTGTATCCGCAAGTATCAGCGCTTGTTTTTTTGCTAACTCATTGCCCCGCGCAAATAGATGCAAGGCGAACGATTTTATTTGTTTCCATTCCGTTTCGGTTGCGAGTTGCTGCTCCAAAATTTCGGTTTCCGATATGTCTTCATCATGTCCTGCACTTGCCTTTGTTGATGGGGTAATAATTGGCTCGGGGAAAAAGTCGTTTTCCTTTAACCCCTCCGGCATCAGCACTCCGCAAAGTATGCGTGCGCCGTCGTTGTAGGTGCGCCAGGCATGTCCGCACAAATTGCCGCGTACGACTACCTCAATTTTAAACGGCTCGCACTTGTATCCAACAGATGCGTTTGGCGCAGGTGTGTCAATCAGCCAATTGGGACAAATGTCCTCTGTTGCAGTCAGCATATACGCGGCTACCTGGTTGAGCACTTGTCCCTTGTACGGAATCGGGCGGGGAAGAATAACGTCGAATGCGGAGATGCGATCGGACGCGATCATTACCAATATGCTGTCCGCAATTGTGTAGACGTCGCGGACCTTGCCTTTGTAGAACGAAGTTTGTCCTGCAAACATTTGATCTTTCATACGCATGTAAAGGAACTCATTTTTTTTGCTGATCACCCATCTAAAATTCAACAACTTATGCCTACTCGCCGAAAATAATTTCCGGAAAATACGCGATATCCTTATTTTTCCATTTAAATGGCAAATGATTATAAATGCTTGCTGTTGATCATTGCCCTGGAAACAAAACTAAAATTCAATTTATGAGAAAAGTCTTCTGCTTTTCTGCTGTAATCATTGCAGCATTATTTTCTTTTACCTCAGCACTGGCACAGGCAGTTACAATTACCGGAACGGTTCGCAACGCATCGGCGAACGCCGAAGTAATCCCTTCTGTTTCGGTCGCGGTAAAGGGTAGCTCTCGTGGCGTGTTTACGGACGCCAATGGAAATTTTAAAATCACGGTGCCAGGTGTGCCCGTGACACTCGTTTTTACTTCAGTTGGTTTTGCCCAGCAGGAAGTTACGGTGACCAGTGCAGACGCTCCGGTGATTGTGGATTTTGTTCCAAGTAACTCTCTGGGTCAGGAGGTGGTAGTTTCAGCTACGAGGACGCCGCAACGTATTTTAGAATCGCCCGTTTCAATAGAACGGGTGAGCCTTGCCACAATCAAAAATGCAGCGGAACCAAACTATTACGATGTTGTCAAAAATCTAAAAGGCGTTGACCTGATCACATCCAGCTTTACTTTTAAAACTGTCGGTACACGTGGATTTAACGGGAGCGGCAATCTACGCTTTAACCAATTGGTGGATGGAATGGACAACCAGGCTCCCGGTTTAAACTTTTCTGTAGGCTCAATCGTTGGTCCTACTGAACTGGATGTTGACAATATGGAATTGCTGCAAGGTGCCTCCTCGGCGCTTTATGGTTCCGGCGGTACAAACGGTACTTTACTGCTTTCCAGCAAAAGTCCTTTTAGTCACCAGGGCTTTAGCTTCCAGGTAAAGCAAGGCATTAATCATATCAATAGCAACAGGGGAAAGCCTGCACCTTATTATGATTGGGCATTGCGGTGGGGTAAAACTGTGGGTGAAAAGTTTGCATTCAAACTTTCTGGTCAGATGATCAAAGCCGAGGACTGGATAGCTGATGACACAAGGAACATTTTACGTAATAATGTGTTCAGCTCATTGAAATCAGGTGACCGCAGTACTGATCCTAATTATGACGGAGTGAATGTTTTTGGAGATGAGGCTAGTGCAAGCATGGCTTACCTTGCACAAGCTGTACGAGCACAGGTAGCAGCTAGTGCCGGCCCAGCTTTTCCTACCGTAGATGCAGCATTGAACCAAATGATTGCCGGTGGGCTGACGTATGCTCAAATACAAGCTCAATTCGCAGCCAATCCATCACTTGCACCGTTAGCAAGTTATTTGCCGTTTCTTGTGCCTACGAGTACTTTGCCAACAAATCCATACAGAACTCTTTTGGTAAATACCTCAAATGGAGGCTTTGTTAGTCGTACCGGTTACGATGAGCGGGATTTAGTTGATTACGGTGCATTCAACTTGAAGTTGAACGGGGGGCTTTACTATAAAATTACAAGCGGCATCGAAGCTTCACTTACGGGCAACTGGGGTACAGGTACTACCGTGTACACGGGAGCAGACAGGTATGCATTGAAGAATTTAATCATGGGGCAATACAAAGCAGAACTTAGAGGAAACAGATGGTTTTTGAGAGCTTATACCACGCAGGAAAACTCAGGCGATTCGTATACAGCTACTACTGCTGCACTTTTTATAAATAATTTTTGGAAGCCAAATGCGACGTGGTTTCAGCAGTACACGGGGACGTATTCCACATTAAGAATGAATGGAATGAATGAAGCCCAGGCTCATGCCGCTGCCAGAACTGCTGCTGACCAGGGTCGTTTGTTACCTGGCACACAGGGCTTTGCTGATGCATTCGATAAAGCAACAAGCACCAGCATTAATGACGGAGGTGCCCGTTTCAATGATCAAACAGATTTATACCATTATGAAGGCCAGTACAACTTTAAGGAAATGATACCTGTGGTGGACGTGGTGGTAGGTGCTAGCTACAGATTATATAAGCTGAACTCACACGGTACCATTTTCTCCGATACTCTTGGTGCTATAAAAATTCCTGAAACGGGTGGATATGTTCAACTTCAAAAGGGATTTTTGAATGACGCGTTGAAGTTTACAGTTTCTGGCCGGTACGACAAGCAAAAGAATTTTGACGGCAGGTTCACACCGAGAGCAACAGCACTGATTAAGGTGGCGCCAAATAATAATGTGCGCCTTTCCTTTCAAACAGCTTATCGTTTTCCGTCCAACCAGGACCAGTACATTAACTTACTTACAGGTGGCGCTAATCGCTTGATTGGTGGTCTGCCTGAATTTGAAAGTTATTTCAACTTTACAGGAAACCCTGCATACACATCTGAAAGCATCGTCGCTTATCGAAATTCAATTGCTGCAGGTGCGCCAAATCCTACACTGTTGAAGACATCTCAATTCAAGTACATTAAGCCGGAAAGGGTTAGTTCTTATGAAATTGGTTATCGGGGCTTGCTTACGTCCAGCCTGTTGGTGGACGCTTACACGTACTATAGCATCTATAATGATTTTATCGGCCGTGTAGCAGTAGGAAGAGGCGCAAGCGGCAACCCTTCAAGAGCACCGATTGATCTTGCAAGTCCATTTACGACAAACAACATTTCATTTGTTCAAAATACTGATCAGGAGGTGAAGGGTTTTGGCTGGGGTATTAGTGCAAATTACCAGGCTACCGGCGGCTTTGCTTTCAATGCAAACGTATCTTCAGATAAGTTGAGAGACGTTCCTGCAAACATGGTTACATTCTTTAACACTCCTGAATTGAGGTTTAATGTTGGAGTAGGGAATCAAAATTTGTACAAAGGACTTGGCTTCAATCTGCAGGCTCGTTGGCAGGATAAAGTGTATTGGGAAGGCACATTCGGAACAGGAGAAATCCCTGCATTCACAACTGTTGACGGACAAATCAGCTACAAGTTATCACCAAAAAGCATGATCAAATTAGGTGGCTCAAATCTGTTTAATAACTATTACCGAAGCGCATTCGGAAATCCGCAGGTCGGTGGTATTTATTATCTGAGTTTCTCTTACGGATTATAACTTATGGGCTTGCTAGGAAACTGAAAAAGCCACCCAACTCGGGTGGCTTTTTTTGAAGGTTTTAAAATCCTGTTTAAATAATTCTTTGTGAATGAAACTTATCGTGCCAGTGATTTTCAATAAAAAAGCTGCTCAATAAGAGCAGCTTTTTCTTTTGGTGCTTCATAGATTAGCTAAACAGACCGCCTTTCTTCAAGCTTCTTGTGCCTTCGGCGATCTTGAAACCGTTCTGATAAATTTCAATTCTGTAGTCGCCGGTTTGGAACTTAGGTTGTCTCAATGGAACCTGAATTGTTTTGTGAGTGCCTTGCTCGTACTCAATCGTTGTTTTATAAGTGTATGGTTTGTCGCCATCATTTCTTGTTGACAACACAGAACCTGCATCGGAAATAACTTGACCATTTGGTGCCGTCACAATCACATAAATATCAGCAGGACCTGATTTAGCAATTCTGTTTTCCACATCGAACGTTACCAATAATTTGTCAGCTCTTTTTGCTGTAGTAGTCTCTTTTTCCTTGCCGCTGCTTTTTTCATTGATAGCTTTAATGCTGATGTTTGAAGCGGAAAATGTTGAGCCTACATCAACTGTTTTTGACAGTTCTTCTTTTTCTGTTGTTGTTTGCTGCAGGTTTGTTTCAAGCACTTGCTTCTCCTGGTGCAACGCTGTGTTAGTTGCTGCCAATTGCTGATTTTCACCAGTCAGTCTTGCTACTTCAGCCTCAAGGTTAGAAATCTTTCCATTTAATTGTGAAATAAGACTTCTTGCTCTTTGCAGATCTGAAGCCGTTGCATTTTTGTTATTGATGATCTTATTGATCTGGTTTTTCAGCTTAACAATTTCTGTCTGACGATCCGTTAACTGACCTTGCAAACTGTTGTTGCTGCCGGTAAGTGAATCAAGTCTCGTCAACGCTTCGTTGTAAGCAGATTGCACTGAATCTTTTGCAGATGTCACGGTCGTTACTTCTGCACTTTTCACTTTAAACTGCTCAGTAGACTTGTTTTTGTCCCACAGGAAGTAGCCCCATGTTCCGAGAAGCACAACAGCGAGTGCGCCGATGATAATGTTTTTCGTAGTGTTGCCGTTTGTAGTTCTTGTTGTCGTGGTAGAACCAGTCGAACCGGAAGGATAATTTGTATTTGCCATCTTGTAAGGTTTAATGTTTTTAAATTTCTTGAGCGCTGAGGTTTTAAATTTGGATGGCCGCACAAGTTCTAAAACCGTGCCAGAAAAATTGTACAAGAATGACATCACAACAGATTATTGCTGATCTGAAAAAGGGAAAACACAAACCCGTTTATTGGCTGGAGGGCGAAGAAGAATTCTTTATAGATCAGGTAATTGAATTTGCAGAACATCATCTGTTGTCCGAAAGTGAGGCTGGGTTCAATTTAACGGTTTTTTATGGACGTGACGCGGCTTGGCCCGACGTAGTAAATGCCTGCATGCGCTACCCGATGTTTGCCGAAAAACAAGTGGTAATTTTGAAAGAAGGGCAGGCAATGAGAGACATAGAAAAACTCGAATCATATGTGGAAAAGCCTCTGAACTCTACATTATTTTTTGTTGCTTACAAAGACAAAAAAGTGGATGGACGAACCCGTCTGGCGAAACTGTTAAAAGAAAGAGCCGTCCTATTCACCTCGAAAAAAATTTACGACAATGCATTGCCGGAATGGACGAGTGAATTGGTGCACTCCAAGGGATATACGATCACAAAAAAAGCTTTGTTTCTCCTGATTGATCACATTGGAAATGATCTATCGCGAATAAGCAACGAAATTGATAAGCTGGCGCTGAATCTTGGAGAAAAGAAAAACATAACGGAAGATGATATTGAGCGATTCATTGGCGTCAGTAAGGACTTCAATGTGTTTGAATTGCAGCAGGCAATTGCCCAAAGGGATCTTTATAAAGCAATCAGGATTGTTCAATATTTTGCTGCTAATCCGAAAGCCGCACCGGTACAGTTGATCTTTCCTTCTCTCTACAACTTTTTCAGTAAAGTGTTGATGGTTTACTCGGTTGCTGACGAAAGATCTGCGGCTTCAGCGCTGGGCGTCAATCCGTATTTTGTAAAAGATTTTATGAATGCATCACGGCGTTTTCGTCCGCAGGAAATTGAGAAAATTTTGTTGTTGCTCCACCGCTACAACCTGAGAAGCATCGGAATTGGCGATCCGGGAACGGATGACGCCGAACTATTAAAGGAAATGGTGGTGAAGATGATCGGAAGCTAAAAGCATTTAAATCCAAAGGAGAAATTTGCGAATCATAGAGACGCGAAAATAATCACTGCAAGCTTGCTTCTTTGTCTTTTGCCAATTGCTGCTTTAGCTCGTCAAGCGAATTGTATTTTACCTGGTTTCGCAAAAATTTTTTGACAAACACGCGGATTTCTGTATCGTAAATGTCTTGATCAAAGTTGAAAATATTCACCTCGACTCTCTCATCAGAATTAACCAATGTAGGACGAGCACCGATGCTTAACATCCCTTTTTTCATCTCACCTTCGATCACGACATCTACCGCATACACGCCGTGACCCAATCGTATCTTCTCCTCGCTTGTATACTGAAGATTTGCAGTAGGGTAGCCCAACACCCGTCCCAATTTGTCACCCTGCACTACTAGTCCGCTGAAGAAAAAGTTGTAGCCCAAAAGCTTGTTTGCACTATCCACATCACTGCTGAATATTGCCTGACGAATTTGCGTGGAGCTTACAGCTACTTCATGCAGCGTGTGCTTAGGAATTTCCATTAACGTGTAATGATATGTCACTGATTTTTCTTGCAGCAGAGCAAAATTGCCACCGCGGTTTTTGCCAAAATGATGATCGTAGCCAATGATGATTATATGCGGATGAAAATTGGCCACCAGAAATTGGCTAATGTAGTTTTCAGCTGATAATTCCGAAAAGTCTCTGGTGAATGGAACAATTACCAGATGATCCAAACCTGTTGTTGATAATAATTCAATTTTTTCGTCCAGAGTATTTAGCAACTGCAATTGCTCTGTTGGATTGACGATTGATCTCGGGTGCGGATGAAAAGTTATAATCAAAGATTCTCCGCCGCAGTTTTTTGCTTCAGCAACAAGTCGTGAAATAATCTTCCTGTGACCTTCATGCACCCCGTCGAAAGTGCCAATGGTAACAACAGCTTTTTTGAAAGAAGGAAGATGCTCAACACCACGATGTACCTGCATGAAAAATCAGAAATTTGGCAAAGATTCGGAATTCGAATTTAGAACTTCGAATTTAGTTTTCCGAGCATAGATTTGCTTCATGTCGTTGTATTCAAAACGAGGCGTTTCTGCACAAAAAGAAGAAGTACACGCTGCCACCAAAAAACTTGATAAAGGAATATTTCCGAAATCGTTCTGCAAGGTAACTGAAGATATTCTTGGTGGCGATGCGCATTGGGTGAATGTGATGCATGCAGATGGCGCAGGAACAAAATCTATTCTTGCTTACTTGTATTGGAAAGAAACAGGCGACATTTCTGTTTGGAAAGGCATCGCACAGGATGCGATTGTGATGAACCTTGATGATCTCCTTTGTGTTGGCATTTATAACAATATTCTTTTTTCTTCATCCATTGATCGCAACAAAAATGTTATTCCCGGTGAGGTATTGAAGGTGATTATAGAAGGAACACAGGAGTTTTTTGATACAATGCGTGAACATGATGTCAACATTCATTTTCTCGGCGGAGAAACGGCTGATGTAGGCGATGTTGTCCAAACAATTGCAGTGAACGGAACAATGGCAGCGAGATGGGAGCGAAAAAAAATTATTTCAAACGACAAGATAGCGGCCGGTGACGTTATTGTGGGATTCGCAAGCTATGGACAAAGTTCGTATGAGAGTGAATACAACAGCGGAATAGGAAGTAATGGATTAACGAGCGCACGCCATGATGTATTGAATAAATACTACGCAGAAAACTTTCCTGAAACATACGACAGCAGTTTAAACGATGATGTAGTATACATTGGTAAACACAGATTAACCGATGAAGTTTTCGAAGAAGGGCCTGGCAAAACGAACGTGGGCAAACTTATTCTTTCACCCACCCGCACATTTGCTCCGCTTGTAAAAACAATTTTCGAAGCGCAATTTGATGCGGTTCACGGGATGGTTCATTGCAGCGGGGGCGGACAAACGAAGTGCATGAAGTATGTTCCGGACGATGTAAAGGTTATAAAGGACAATTTGTTTTCACCACCGGAGATCTTCAAAATTATTCAGCAATCCAGCAGCGCCGACGATAAAGAAATGTACCAGGTATTTAATATGGGCTGCCGACTGGAGATCTACACAAATGAAAAAAATGCTGATCAATTGATC
>JAEZJD010000256.1 GCA_023436425.1 Bacteroidota bacterium
GTATTGATGTTCTGGAAAATGAAAAGCTAAACACCTATTCGGAAAAAGAGGAACAGCAACTGCAGTTTTTGTGCAGGCAACCCAATGTTATCATCACTCCGCATATAGCAGGGTACAGCGACGAAGCGTTCTTGAAAATGGCAGAAGTGCTGTTGGAAAAGCTCGATCTGAAGTAAATTTTTTTATATTTGCAGCACTTGATGCAACGCTTCGGTAATTCCGGGGCGTTGCTATTTTTTTCTTTTCAATCTAAACGAAAACACATGAGTGCCATACAATACGTGACCAAAGATACCCTTGAGCAGATGAAAGCAGAATTGCAACGCATGAAAGCTGTTGAGCGTCCGGCTGCTTCGCGGGCAATTGCTGAAGCGAGGGAAAAAGGCGATTTAAAAGAAAATGCAGAATACGATGCTGCGAAGGAAGCTCAGGGATTGCTCGAAGCCAAAATTGCTGCAATGGAAGGTCAGATTGCTACCGCCAGAATTGTTGACGAATCAGCTATTGACACGAGTAAGGTGACCATTCTCACCAAAGTGAAGCTTACAAATCTCAATACAAAAAAGCAGGTAACATATCAGCTCGTGAGTGAGCAGGAAGCCGATTTAAAATCAGGCAAAATTTCGGTTACATCTCCGATCGGCAAAGGATTGCTTGGCAAAACGGTTGGCGAGGTGGCGGAGGTAACTGCGCCGGCAGGAGTGATTAAGTTTAAAGTTGAAGACATAACGGTTTGATGTTATGTGCTCGGATCGATATGCAATGCGGATATACAATAGCAATTATCGCATCACTAATAAAAAAGTTGCATGACCATTTTCTCAAAAATCATCGGAGGCGAAATTCCGTCGTACAAGATTGCTGAGAACGAAAGGTTTTTTGCATTTCTTGATGTTTTCCCATTGCGGATGGGGCACACGTTGGTGATTCCGAAAATAGAAGTGGACAAACTATTTGATCTCGACGATGATTATCTGGGTGAAATGCTGGTTTTCGCAAAGCCTATCGCAAAGGCCATCGAAAGAGCTTTTCAGTGCGATCGATGCGGCATTTCGGTTGTGGGGCTTGAAGTTCCGCATGCACACATGCACCTCATTCCGATCAATTCGCCAAACGACCTGAATTTTACACAAGCGAAATCAAAAGTTTCTGAAGAAGATCTCAAAGAAGTTCAGCAAAAGATCTTGTCTCAATTATAACAATCAAACGCTAAGCCGCTCCGGATTTTCTTTTAGAAATTGCTCCCATCCACTCACTTTCTTTTTCTTAGCCGCGCAAGTTGATTGTTCTTTTTGTAATACGGGAAATCTCCTTCCGAAATGATGGCATATTGCCACTGCAAGAGCATCGGTGGCATCAAAGTATTTTGGCTTGTGTGGTAGAAATGTAAGTCGCTGCAGCATTTGCCAAACCTGCTCTTTGTCAGCATTACCATTGCCGGTGATGGATTGCTTCACCTTTTTAGGCGGATACTCTGTAATAGGAATATTCTTATTCATTGCTGCCGCAATCGCAACTCCTTGTGCTCTTCCGAGCTTCAACATACTTTGCACATTTTTTCCAAAGAAAGGGGCTTCGATGGCAAATTCATCAGGCAAAAACTTGTCGACAAGATCGCTGATGGTTACGTGAATGGTTTGCAGCCGGTGGTAGTTGTCTTTTTTAGACGAAAGCTTTAAGACGTCAAGTTCCTTTACGACAATTTGCTCCTGAAAAACTTCGATAACGCTGTAACCCATAATCAGGGTGCCGGGATCAATTCCAAGTATCGTCAGCGGTTTTTGCAAGGAGAGAGATTATTTTTACTGCGATGCAGCTGAACAAAAGTATCAAATTCTTTCTCAATTACTTTCTTGGTCCTGTTTTATTTGTGGTGCTGGCATTTTCCATTTATCAGCAGATAATTCATCAGCCGCAGCTTGAAGAAACATGGCATAATATCCGGCAGTCGTTCTTCTCAGGCAATTTCGTTTACATCGTTTTTGCAGTGCTGCTCATTGCCGTCAACTGGGGCTTGGAAGCATGGAAATGGATGTTGCTTGTGAACAATATTCGTCCAGTTCGTTTCTTGCAAGCATACAAAGCGGTGTTGTCTGGCGTGTCTTTTTCAGTAGCGCTGCCCAACAGAGTGGGAGAGTATTTAGGTCGAATGCTTTACATGCCGCCGGGCAGCAAATTGAAAACGATTTCTGCAACGATCGTCGGTAGCATGGCTCAATTAATAATTACACTCGTTACCGGTTTTTTCGGTTTGGTAATAATTCACGCCCAGTTGTTGAAGCAATATCCCCGTTTTTTCATCTGGTATTATTTTATTGCCTATGGTGTGCTATTTTACCTAATTGTTCTGCTTTTCCTCTATTTCAACGTACGCGGCGGCGTTGCCCTAATAAAAAGATGGGTAAAGGCACGCAAATACTTGTATCTGGTCGAATCGTTAGGAAATTTTAACTCTGCCTTTTTGGTTCGACTGCTATTAATATCTTTTGTCCGTTATTTGGTATTCCTGCTGCAATACCTGCTCATCTTTAAAGCTTTCGAAGTCGATGTTTCTATAACAAATTTAACCTTGGTGATGAGCGTTGTTTTTTTAGCTTTGGCTGTTATTCCTTCTGTTGCTTTAATAGAAATTGGACTTCGCGGGGAAATTAGTCTCAAGCTGTTGGGTATTTTTACATTGAATAGCCTTGGAGTAGGATTAACAACGATAGCAGTTTGGTTTTTAAACTTGATTATTCCTGCATTGATCGGCAGTTTATTTCTGCTGAATATAAAATTGACTAATAAAAATGTTTCCGACTAAATTTCTACTATTCGTACCGCTTGCTCTCTTCAGTTTTAGTCCGAAGACGGAAGTGCCATCCAGCCAATCTGAGTTTTGTGGCGATAGAAATTTCACCACCAAAGCCGGCGAGCAAATCTCGTATGTGGTTTACTATACCGTTGCAGGAATTTACATGAACGCGGGCAAGGCTGTCTTCACCAATAACCTGGAAAAACTCAATGGTGTTCCTGTCTATCATATAACCGCGGACGGCAAAACAAATCCCTCGCACGATTGGGTATACAAAGTGCGTGATATTTATGAAACCTACATGGACACGGCTACGCTCCGTCCTATAAAGTTTGTTAGAAACGTTTACGAAGGTGGATACAAGCATTATGAAAACATCACCTTCAACCACTCTGCTAAAACTGCTGTTACAAATGAGGGAGTTTACAAAATTCCCGGGTGCATTCAGGATGTATTAAGTGCTGTGTACAACGCCAGGAACATCAATTTTGACAATTATAAACCGAACGATAAAATTCCTTTCAAAATGTTCATGGACAACGAAGTTCATGACATGTATGTTCGATACCTGGGGAAAGAAATAGTTAAGACGAAATACGGCGAGTTCCGTGCTATAAAGTTTAAACCGCTGCTCGTTAAGGGAACAATTTTCGAAGGTGGAGAAAAAATGACAGTGTGGGTAACTGACGATGATAACCACATTCCGCTTCGGATTGAAAGCCCGATTATCGTAGGGAAAGTGAAGGTAGATATGATGTCTTACCGCAATTTGCGTTACCCAATTACGAGTTTAAGAAAAGTGAATTGATTATACTTCGCTCAGCTTCAGGTAATCTTTGGCTCTAATACCTTTTTCTGTTTTTTGCAGAGTACAGCATTCCACTTGCGGATCGTGTTCGAAAAAAAGTATGTAGCCTCTATCGTGCGCTTCTTCCAAAAAAGAGCGTTTTTCATGTAAAGTTGTGAGAGGAAACATGTCATACGCCATCACGTATGGCATAGGAATGTGTCCTGCAGAAGGCAACAAATCCGCCATGAACACAATCGTTTTGTTCTTATAATTAATCTGCGGCAACATCATCCTCGTTGTGTGCCCGTTTGCAAACCGAACTGAAACGTTTTCTGTGAATTCAGAATGTTCGAGAGGCTTTCCAGCTTCCCAATGCGCGTTAGGTTCTGTAATAAACTTCAGTTGTCCGCTTTGTTCAATGGGCAGTATATTTTCTTTCAGAAAAGAAGCTTTCTCCCGATCATTCGGACGAGTGGCCCAGTTCCAATGCGATTCGTTGCTCCAATAGGTGGCATTTTCAAAAGCCGGTAAAAGCTTGTCGCCGCTTCTTACTATAGATCCTCCGCAGTGATCAAAATGTAAATGTGTGAGAAATACATCTGTAATGTCACTGCGGTCAAATCCATGTTCCCTCAGCGAACGATTCAAAGTGTCATTGCCATGCAAATAATAGTGGCTGAAGAACTTTGCATCTTGTTTGTCGCCGATTCCGTTGTCGATTAATATCAGCCGGTCTCCATCTTCAATCAGTAAGCACCGCAGTGCCCAGCTGCAAAGATTGTTTTCATCTGCAGGATTAATTTTGTTCCAAATGGATTTGGGAACCACCCCAAACATTGCGCCTCCGTCCAGCTTAAAAAACCCGGTGTTTATTGTATATAAATTCATGCAGCAACCAGCTCCTTTGTTTGTTTCATTCGAACGAGTAACAATAGAATGAGACCGATAATAAAAAAGGCCATGAGCGCCAACACAGAGTTTCGCATTCCACCAAGTTTTTCCGCTACATAGCCAAAAGATAGTGTTCCAACAACTGTTCCCACTTTATCGCAAACATCATAAAAGCTAAAATAAGAAGCAGTGTCTTTAGTGGGTGGTAAAAGTTTGGAATAAGTAGATCTTGACAATGACTGTATGCCGCCCATTACCATTCCGACGCAAAATGCCAGTCCATAAAATTGAAAAGCAGTTTGAATGAAGTACGCAAACACACAAATTCCTATCCAGATGCAAATGATTACAGAAAGTGTAAATACATTGTTCGTCGCTTTGGACAGACGTGAGAACAACAAAGCGCCGGCAATTGCCACCAGTTGAATAATGAGAACAGTAAGGATTAGCTGTGATGATTGCAGCTTCAGCTCCTCCGATGCGAAGTACACGGCGAGATACATCACCGTTTGCACACCCATGTTGTAAAAAAAGAAAGCACGCAAAAACCGTTTTGTAGCCGGGTAGTGCAGCAACTGATTCCAAACTTTTTTTAACTCGTAAAATCCGTTAACCAAAACATTGTGTTCAGGGTGTTGTTTGGAAGGAATCGACGGAGGTAATCTGCGAAACGTTATTTGTGCGAAGCCGGCCCACCAAAGTCCTACTGCAAGAAACGATAATCTTGCGGGCCATGCTCCCCAACCCATCTTCATGCTGTCGTTCAGCGTAATAAATGTAAGGCAGACAATCATCAGCAAAACACTGCCAACATAACCCAGCGCAAAACCTTTTGCACTTATTCTGTCCTGATCTTCTTCAGCAGCAATGTCGGGCAGGTAAGAGTTGTAGAAAACAATACTTCCGCAAAAGCCAATGGAACCGATAATAGCACACGTTATTCCATAAGGAATATTATCTTTTGTGAGAAAAGTAAGGCCAATGCACGCCGCCGATCCGAGGTAACAAAAGAATTGCATGAAGGCTTTCTTATTGCCTTTGTAATCTGCAATAGATGAAAGAATTGGCGAGAGAATGGCGATAATAAAAAATGAAAAAGAGATTGCGTAAGAAACCAATGCAGACCGTTCGTAAGTTCTTCCGATAAACTGAACTTTCGCAGGAGCAATCGCCGTGTAGTATGCGGGAAAAATGGCAGAGGTGATAATCAGTGAATAAGCGCTATTCGCCCAATCATACATCGCCCATCCGTTTATCACACGCTTGGAAGCGGTTTGGATTCTTTTCTCCATATCCTATAAATATAAACAGTCATGGATAATCATGCTGTTTTTACAGGACACAAATTAGTCAGTATTACTTCAGATAACCGCTAGAGATCAGAACAATAAGCAAGGCACCCACGACGATGCGATAAATTCCAAAAACACGAAAGCCGTGTAGTTGCAGATATTTAATGAAGAATTTAATTGCCAACAAAGCCACAACAAATGCTACAACATTCCCGACGATAAAGGCGACGAGATTCTGCTGGTTTTCTGCAATCAATTCAAACCCGTGCTTTGCCGATCCACCTTCTCCCCATTTTTTTAAAACAAGCGAATAAGCAGATGCAGCAAGCATAGTGGGCACGGCAAGAAAAAAAGAAAATTCTGCCGCAAAACTGCGGGTAAGCTTTTGTTGCATTCCGCCGATGATAGAAGCTGCGCTGCGGCTAACACC
>JAEZJD010000287.1 GCA_023436425.1 Bacteroidota bacterium
CTTTCCAAAGTGTCGGCAACTACAATGGCGATGGGCTGCCCGTTGAAGTAGACCTTATTGTTTTGGAAAACCTTGAACCCTCTTTTTATTGGTGGTTGATTATTAGCTTCTGCCTGCGGTTGATAACTCTTAATGTTAAGGACATTAATATGACTAACTACACCAATAACCCCCGGCGCTCTTTCTGCGGCTTTGGTCTCCAACGACCGGATGGTTCCTTTGGCAATGGTGCTAGCTACGATCACGCCGTAAGTAACACCCGGCAAATTGTATTCATATGAGAACTGTGCAGCTCCTGTTACTTTGGCTTTTGCATCTACTCTGTCAAGATCATCTATAAAAAATTTGTCCATTGTTGTAAGTTGTACGTTATCCGTTTAAAAATCATTGGTCGGAACGACTTGGTAATTCATGCACTTTTAAAAAAAGCTTAAATGGCTTTTCCCACACTTCGGCTCTTTATAATTTGGCATCTGAAAGTTTGCTTTATAACCTATCACGTACCACTTAAAGCTTTGCTCAACGTCTCCACAATTGTATTCGGCGCCAGCTTTATTTTAAAATTATTATAGCCATAACCCTTTGCTCCCCGTAATGCGATAGTTGCCGCTTCGCGAAAGTTGCTCTCGGTAGCCGCTTTTCCTTTCAGAAAATCTTCAGCGGCGATTAATCTCCATGGCTTGTGTGCTACTCCGCCCATGGCGAGTCTTGCGTTACTAATGATATCGTTTTTCACATCCAACGCTGCTGCAACCGAAACCAACGCAAAGGCATATGAAGCACGGTCCCGAATCTTATTGTAGAAACTGAATTTTGCAAAAGCTTCGTTGTCGGGCACCTCTACTGCTGTAATCAACTCGCCTTTTTCAAGATTATTATCTTTTTGCGGTGTATTACCAGGCAATCGATGGAAGTCGCTGAAAAGAATCTTTCTTTCTCTTTTTCCATTGTTAACGACCACGGTTGCATCCAACGCTGCCAATGCTACGCACATATCACTTGGATGTACTGCTATGCAGTTATCCGATGCACCAAAAATTGCATGCATTCTGTTGTATCCATGCAATGCACTGCAGCCACTTCCCGGATCTCTCTTGTTGCAAGGCATTACGGTATCATAGAAGTAAGGACAACGTGTACGCTGCATCAGGTTGCCGCCCACTGTTGCCATGTTTCGTATTTGCGGTGAAGCGCCTGCTTTCAGCGCTTGGGATAAGAGCGGAAGTTTTTTCGAGGTAAGCTCATGCTCTGCCACATCACTGTTCAATGCCAATGCGCCGATCCGAATAAAGCCTTTCTTCTGTTCGATGGCTTTTAACGGCAGATTATTGATGTCAACCAGCTTCTCCGGTGCTGTAATCCCTCGTTTCATTAAATCCACCAGGTTCGTGCCGCCGGCAATGAAAGCGGCTGATCCTTTTTTTGTCACCGCATCAATGGCTGTCTGCGGCGAGGATGCACGCACATAATCGAAGTTGATCATGAAACACCTCCTGATTGTTTCACTTCCATAACTGCATCAACAATATTCGGATAAGCACCGCAACGGCAAAGATTGCCACTCATGTTTTCACGAATTTCTTTTTCGCTGTTTGCATGGCCTTCCTGAATGCATGCGATGCCAGACATAATTTGTCCAGGCGTGCAATAACCGCACTGCATTCCGTCGTGCTTAATGAAAGACTGTTGCATTGGGTGCAACTCATCGCCATTGGCCAAACCTTCTATCGTAGTGACTTTCTTTCCATTCTGCATTACGGCCAAACTCATACAGGACAAAATTCTCCTGCCGTTTACGTGAACCGTACACGCCCCACACTGCCCCCAATCGCACCCTTTTTTTGTACCTGTAAGATGGAGTTGTTCCCGCAAAAGGTCCAGAAGAGTGACACGCGGCTCCACAGAAAGATTGTGTTTAACGCCGTTGATTTCTATCTGCAGATTTACTTTTTCAAAATACCCGGCAGCTTTTTCATCTAAATTGTTTTCGGCTGCTTTTACCAAAGATGGTGGTGCAAAAGCAATGGCCGTTAACGCTGTTGTTTGCTTGAGAAATTTGCGTCGGGCCTGATGAACTGCATCATTTTCGCAGTTTGTTCCGTTCTGGTCCATGTGAATAGTTTACATGATTAAGGTAAGCAATTATTGCATTGTTGAAAGAACATCAACAGTAATAAAATATTCGATTAGGTTTGTACGGCTAATTGATTGCTCATGTCAGAGTTTTACAGAAATAAGGTTGTTGTAATTACAGGCGGAACAGAAGGCATCGGTAAAGCACTTGTAGATCAGCTGTTAACGTTAGGGGCCAAAGTTTCTACCTGTGCAAGGAATCATGATAAGATCTACAGGCTGCAATCCGAATATCCTTCCTATCCGCTGCATGCTGTAGTTGCCGATGTAAGTATTGAGAATGATTGCAGAAGATTTATTGAATCAACGATAAACACTTTTGGCGACATTGATATTCTTATTAACAATGCGGGTGTATCGATGCGTGCATTATTGAAAGATCTCTCAACAGACGTGATCAAAAAACTGATGGATGTAAACTTCTTCGGAGTTGTCTATTGCACTAAGTACGCGTTGGATTCTCTCATTCGGAAAAAGGGGTCCATTGTTGGAATTTCTTCCATAGCGGGTTACCGCGGCCTGCCCGGACGAAGTGCCTATTCTGCTTCCAAATTTGCCCTTCAAGGTTGGCTTGAAGCGATTCGAACAGAGTTAATGGATGATGACGTTCATGTAATGTGGGTGTCACCCGGGTTTACTGCCAGCAACATTCGAAATGCGGCTTTGAACAAAGAAGGCGCTCCTCACGGCGATAGTACAATGGATGAGGGAAGCCTGATGACCGCCGAGGAATGTGCACGTCATATTTTGAATGCGATACGAAAAAAGAAAAGGACGTTAGTGCTCACCTTCACCGGAAAGAGAACAGTGCTCATGAACAAACTTTTCCCCTCGTGGGCGGACAAGCTGGTGAAGAATTTTTATTTCAAAGACGGCAAATTGATTAAGTAAATCTAACTGTTCTGACGTTTTACCGATTTTTTTCCGAACGCCAGATAAGCAATTAATCCAAGTACAGGCGCCATAAATATCACAAAGATCCAAAGCGCTTTTGCAGCTGCAGATATATCGGTTCTGTTGGTAATGCCGCGAAATATAACGAACAGCACCACCAACCAGATCGCAGCTAAAAGCAACAAAATCCACATTGCAACTCCGGGTTCCATGTGTATCTTTTGAACAAACATAAAGCAATCCTTTGCAAATAATTACATTTGATTATGCCTACAAAGCTGTCGGTGAACATCAATAAGATTGCAACTTTACGCAACAGCCGCGGAGGCAATAATCCAGATGTGACAAAAGCGGCAATTGATGCACAAAGGTTTGGTGCAGACGGCATTACTGTTCATCCCCGCCCCGATGAACGGCACATAAGATACAGTGACGTAAGAGAAATAAAGCAGATCATCAACACAGAATACAATATTGAAGGTAATTGCAGAGAGCAAAAGTTTGTTGATCTTGTGCTTGAAGTAAAGCCTGACCAGGTGACACTTGTTCCGGACGAACTGGGACAAATCACTTCCGATCACGGATGGGACACGATAAAACACCGCGATTACCTGAAGGATATCATCCACCTTTTTAGATCCGCAGGCATTCGCGTTTCCATTTTTGTTGATCCTGTTATCGATATGGTTCAGGGAGCTGCCGAAACCGGCACTGACCGCATTGAACTATACACCGAAGCCTATGCAAAACAATTTGCTAGTGGAGATCGGCAATCGGCGATAGCACCTTACGTACAAGCAGCAAAAATTGCCAATGAAGCGGGGCTGGAGATCAACGCCGGACACGACCTTGATTTGAAGAACCTGCGGTACTTTAAACAGCACATCCCGTGGCTCAAAGAGGTGAGCATTGGTCATGCATTAATATGTGACGCACTTTATCTTGGATTCGAAAACAGCATCCAGATTTACAAGCGACAGCTTACAGAATAGCCATCAAAAGAGGCTGTTCAAAAGTGGAATTTTATATCCAAGCATGCCGAGTGAACTGGTCATGAATGCTTTACCAATTCGTTTATGTTTTCTTTTGTACAACAGATATCCCGCTACCATCAGCGTGGCTGCAATCGCAACCTTAAAAATCACTTTTCGATAATTTGCCGGAGGTACGTATGTAGGACCCTCGGCATTAAACAACGCTGGTTCTGAAACATATCTGCCGTGCTCAGGAATTCCCAAACGCCAGAACTCTCTTGCAAGTTTGTTGAGCGCCTTTCGTGCATCATCGCCATATAATGCATGCCCGTGTCCTGAGGCAATAACATTTGGCTCAAGTGCTGCGAGCTCTTTCACCGACCTTGCAGCAGCACCCCAATCGGGAGTGAAATATTTCGGCGGGCCGGAAACGACTCTCTTCTGCGTCATCACCGAAAAAACAGATTCCTGCTTTGTTGTTACAACTGCGTCGCCTGCGATAAGCACGCCGTCTTTTTCTCTAAACAAGCTAATATGTCCAGGCGTGTGCCCCGGTGTGTGAATCCACTTCCAATCCGGCAAATGCGGAACAGTACCGTCTTCAGGCAATTCCTTTAAATGATCTTGCACGTTGATCGGACCTTTTGGATATACGAACGCCATTGATGCCATGATGCCCCCACCAACAGTCGGATCCGGTGGCGGATAGGATGCACTTCCGTTCAGGTACGGTATTTCCATGTGATGACAGTAAATGGAAACATTCCATTCGTCGGCTAGTTGTTGCAATGCGCCGCGGTGATCGAAATGACCGTGTGTGAGAATGATTGCCTGCGGCACCGCATCCGGTTCGATGGCTTCCGCAATCAATTTTTTTATCTTCTTGTAAGATGATTTTAGTCCGGTATCAACCAAAACCCATCCGGGTTGCTGCTGACTTTCGATGACAAACACATTTACAAAAACATCTTTCATTCTCCACACGTTAGGAGCTATTGCGTAAATGTTGTCGATGATTTCCCTTTCTTCTGAGGCACTAACTTCTCTTTCCACTGTTTTCCTGTCCATAAACGCCGGTTTTGTATCAAGCGGCGCAAATAACATACCGACCGAGAAAAAAGAATAGCTCAGTATGCTGGTAAAAAGCTAGATCGCGTCATTCCACCTTGGCATATCGTGAAGCTGGCTCAATGTTCCTTGTTCTTTTGTCCAGCCTAGTGTAGTGATGCCGTTACTGATAACAATGTGACGCACAGGAACGGAAATATTGTAACGAAGTGCTTGCTGCAGCACATCATCAGTCAACCGAATTGCAGGAGCTTTGCATTCAACCAGCATCCATGGCTGATGCGACGAATTGTAGACAAGAATATCAAATCTTTTCTTCAGGTCATTCAACACAATCTCCTTTTCCACAGCAATTAAGCTTGAGGGGTAAAGAAGTTTTTTCTTGAGAAAATGGACAAAGTTTTGCCGTACCCATTCTTCTTCGGTGAGCAACAGCCATTTTTTACGAATTGCATCAAAAATAAAATCAGCATTATTCTCCCGCTTTGTCCTAAATTCAGGTTCTGGAAACTGAATGCTGATCATCCGGCAAATCTAACAATATCACGAACTATCACCGGTGTGCAATAAACACGGGAACGCGGTGATCCCTCAATATGTCGGCGACAAAACTTTTTCTGAATAACTGAGAAATTGCCGATCTGCTAAACGAACCAGTGACAAGGATCGCTCCCATTCGTCCTCTCATCCAAATGTTGAAATACCGCTTTGGATCGAGCTCTAACTTGTATAATTCGAGGTCGCTAAAATGTTGTGTTGCCAACTCGATAATCAAATCTTTCGAAGGGATTGTTCTTTGCATCTCTTCTTCCGCATAAACGAGCAGCGTTCTGTTATTGGTGAACTCAGGAAACAAATAAGCAAATTGCTTCAGCGCATAAACAGATTCATCGCTGCCGTCGTACGCAAGAACATTGTTATCCGGAAATTCAAAGTTTTCCGGAACAATCACTACCGGGCATTCGGAGGCGTGAACTGCCTGTCGCAAATAATCAAATTGTTCATGTTCTTCAAGCCCCTTAAAAAATGCCTGACCACTTAACACCAGCAAGTCAGCAAATCGTGATTCTTTCTTTAACTCAGGCAATGTGAAATCGTAGAAATCTTCGTGAACCCTGTATTTAATACTGTTCTTTTCGCACAGCAGCTTAAATCTTCCAATGTTCTCAGAAGTGAGATCCGGATCGTCGTTCAGCACATCGGGAATGAAGACAGCTGCTGTACCTACGGCTGCGCCATAGTTCCAAATATTGGTGTAATGTACGGAAGGCATGAAGGCACCGGTGAGCATAATTGGCTCGAGGGTGTTCAACCTGCGAACAAAATCGAAAGCGCCTGCGGAGAAATTGGTTCCATCGAAAGCAATTAAAACCTTTTTCATAAACAACGATTTAAGAGTGAAAGGTTTTCTTTCGGAATTCGACTTTACATGTATTATGAACGAGTTGTTAGTAAATACACTCTTTCACAATCTTAATGAGAGTGGCTTTCTTCAGAGTCGGTGTCTATGTGCAATAGTTTGTAAATGGGACAGATACCAATGATAACAGTTGCGATCAGGATAAAAGCAGTGGTGATCGTAACCGAAGCCATAATACCAGAAATGTTGTTCGTGTAGTGCAACATTACAATGGCAGATGCCAGAAGCAATCTCACGAACCGATCGGTGATACCAACATTACATTTCATACAGCAAGATTTTAAGTTTCATCGTTCTTCACATATCGTAAACCACACATAAATCTATGTTCGAAAAGCAGGATTAGAGATGATACTTGTCAGCGGCAAACGTGAAAAAAATCACCACGGAGATCAGTGTTTCTGAAAAGAAAACAAGCTCATACGACGAACGAAATGGTCTATGGTTTCACGTTGCTTAATGGGGGTTGAATCACCAGAAATTGTTATGTAATTTTTTCCTTATGGTATGCTTTTTATGCACTCTGTCGCATGAAAAAAGCTGTCGTTCTTCTGCTGTTCATCAGCTCACTTATTAGTTGTCGTGAGAATAATTCTTCCTCCAATAATTCAAGTCATGTATACGGCGCACCAAAAGCCACAGTGACCACTGAGCCTAACAATGAAGTGCAAAAAGGGCCTTTGGCGTATGCACCGAATATTCCAAAACTAGTCGATGCTGATACTGTGGAAGTGAAAATAGACGTTACCCACAGATTGTTCACGGTGCGAAACGGAGTTCAATTTACTGCCTGGCTGTTTGGAGACTCACTGCCAGGTCCTGTTTTGAGAGTTCGTGTGGGACAAACCGTAAAATTTTCCATGACCGACCGAACACTGGATACGGCCGCAATGAGCATGAGCGTTGGTCATGAAATGTTGAAACCAATGCCACACTCTATAGATTTTCATGCAGCAATGGTAAATCCGGAAGATAAATACCGGAGCATCTCACCGGGCGAAACCATTCACTTTGTGTGGACAGCTAATTATCCCGGCGTATTTATGTATCACTGCGGCACACCCATGGTGCTGCTACATATGATCTCCGGAATGGTAGGCATGGTGATCGTGGAGCCAAAGGGTGGCTTTCCAGGCAAGGTAGATCGTGAGTTTGCTTTGGTACAAAACGAATACTATTTAACTCCACGCGACGGAGCTTTTGCCCCGGACACAACTGCCGCAATGAAAAGAGTGCCGACCTATGTTACTTTCAATGGAAAGGTGGGTCAGTATGTAATCAGACCACTTCGTGCCAAAGCAGGTGAACGAATCCGGATCTATTTCATGAACGTAGGCCCAAACAATATCTCCAGTTTTCATGTAATCGGAACCATTTTCGATAAAGTTTGGATGGAAGGAAATCCCGCAAATCAAATGGTCGGAATGCAGGCCGTATTGATCGGTCCTGCGCAAGGCTCAATTATGGAATTTGTATTGCCTGAAAAAGGCAAATACACCTTTGTGGATCACTCGTTTGCGAATGCTGAAGCCGGTGCGGCGGGAGTAATTGCTGCAGATTAAGCCCACGCCGCAGTGCGGGCAGGTGCTTTTCTTTTCCGTGCTTCCTGAATTACAGTTGCGCCAATAGTAATGAAGAATAAGAGAATAGCTGCACCGTTGGTAAGACCTGCAATTTTTCTCCACAGAACATCAGGAGCAACATCTGCAATTATTCTGATAATTAAGGAGAGTTGCATCAATGCGAACCACACATAAAGCACCGGCCTGAAGATTTTTATGGGCAGCCTTGTCACCGCCGGAAAAATAATGGGCGCATGTGAAAAAATCATTGAAAAAACAAAGCCGATAAAAAAGCTATGCAACAGTGCATCATACCAAAATGCGAATTTGTTGCCGACGACCAACAGCAACGCTGTTACCAACAACCACGCGAAACCAGTAAGCAGTAGCAATGCGGAATAGCGGTGCTGTCCTTTCACTTTCAAAGAACGGCGCGCCATATCGTAGCGAAGGAGCCAAAGTGCAGTCGCGCCGATTCCGGCAGAAAGAAAATAGTTGCCGTATAAATGGAACGGAAGAAACAATCCAACCAAAACAATCAGCAGAGAAAGGACAAGAAGTCCCTTGCGGCTTTTCGTCAGCGGCAAGAATCGCGTAAGTTCAAGACGCTCAGCTACGATGGTAAAAAGTAAAAAACCCATCCACCAGGTAGAAGATGCAGCGTACAGGTGTGTTTTCAATAAAACAATATTGCCAATTGTGAGGCAGGCAGCAGCTACAAGAAAGACGTAGTAGTAAAATTCTTTGTGTCTGTAAACAAAATACAGGCAGATCAACATGAAGCCCAAACTTCCCGCGACAATGAACGCCTGCGCAATCTCAGGCTGCTGCAATACGAATGGAACAACACTCAACGCGTTTACTATCGGAACGAGGAGTACAAATCGATTTTTAAAAGTAACAGCTCTTTCTAAAAAGATGAGCGAAGCCAAAAAGCTGTTCACCATCAATGCGCCGTGTTGTGCCGCAGCAGCGGTTAAAGGCAATGTCCATCCTATTCTGATCCATCCACTCCAAACTGCAACAAGCAGTGAAAAAATAATCAGCGGAAATGCTATGACAGCCCGGTTCATCGTTTTAAAAAAGCCTTACCGTTTTCAATATTTGTCGCAAGTTGCTGAATGCTGATGCTGCAAAATTCATTGTACAACTTTTCTCTTGATGCTTTATAGGTAAAATGAATCGGGCAAGGTTTTTTTTCCGAACATTTGTGCAAACCAAGTCCACACTCAAAGAAAAAGTGTGTACCATCTACAACACTGACTATATCCATCAGGTAAATCGGCTTTCTATTTTGCTCAATGTAAAACCCGCCGTTTGGACCCTTTGACGACTGAATGACGCCTGCTTTCACAAGCAACTGAAGAATTTTTCCTGTGGTATGTTCATTCGCTTCGATGTCTTCTGCAATTTCTTTTATGCCGGCTTTAGTTCCCAGTTTTGCACGAGCCATCAGGTACACAGCTGCACGTAACGCATATTTACAAGAAGTGGAAAGCATAAGGAAAATAGCTCAGCCACATTTGCAGCTGAGCCAAGGTTTTTCAAATGTCGGGATTAGTTTTTTCTCAGCTCCTTCTCCAGTGCCAGTGCCTTTGGAAACAAAATATTGTTTTCAAGATGAATATGCTGATGCAAATCGTCCTCAAGTGCCTTTAGCTTGCGATACAAAAATTCGTAGCTGTTGCATGCGCCGTCGGGTGCCGAGAAACCATTTGTTACATCGCTGATCTGCGATAATATTTCACCAGCCGCATCGTGATCTGCTTCCATCATTTGAATGGGCTGCTGAACAGAAAACCGCGTCTGCAACTCATCGACGTTACCAGATTTTTTTGCCTGCACAAGACCTTTTATAAATGGAAACAATACCTTTTCTTCTTTTGCAAAGTGGTCGTTCAGCTCTGTTGCAAGCGTTTCGTACAACGAATAAACCTGTTGCAGTTCCGGATAATGCTGCCCGTGCCGATTCACCACTTTCGTCAGCAGGTCTGCAATTACAGGAGCTTCTTCGTAATAGTATTTGTGATGCTTGTTGAATATGTAATCAGCAAGAAAATCAGCGTCCCACCGGTCGTAGTTTTCAACAGGCTGTGTTGATTGCGTTGTGTTTTCCAATTCTGCTTCTACCGCAGCGTGATCCAAACCTTTTTCTTCACAAACTTGCTTCAAAGATTTTTTTCCGCCGCAGCAAAAATCAATGCCGTACTTTTTAAAAACGTCAGCTTTGCGTAAGTCTTTCGCTGCAATCTGTCCTACTGTTTCGCCGTTGGCAACATCATTTTTTTTAATGTGCACCTTCCACCAAACCGGTCCCTTCTCCAGGTAAGTCCATGAAAACACGTTTCCTCTCTCAGCTATTAATTGATAGTACAGAGGTTTTGGATCGTGATCATTCAATATCTGAAATGCTTCTCCGCCTTTTAACGCATCGAAATGCTGGAAGATCGTTGAATGCTTTAGACGTGGCTGAATTAAAGTGACATTGAGTGTAAATACTTCATCAGTAGAAGTAGCGGTGTCAATACCCGATGCTTTATTCTGCTGAGCGTCAGCCCCCGTTTTCTTGATTTCAACTTTCCAAACTTCGGGACCGTTTTCCACTTTAGTCCACTCAAAAATATCGCCTCTTTCAGCTTTCATTTCATAAAATAGCGGAATAGGATCATGATCGTTAATCAAAAGAAATGATTCCCCTGGCATTAACTCGTCAAATTTTTTAAAAACAGTTGGATGCTTGTGTGCAGGCTGCAGTTCCGGTACAAATAAACTTTCCATATTTATTAATTAGGCAATAAAAGTATTTAAATACTTTTATTTGGCGACATGATTAATGTCAGAAAATTGTCTTTTAAAAAAAGTTTGTGAGAATGATTAGAGAAGAAAAGAAGTGGAGAATATCGGAGTCGAACCGACGACCTCTTGCATGCCATGCAAGCGCTCTAGCCAGCTGAGCTAATTCCCCAAATGGGCAGCAAAAATATAGAAATTGATCATCCGCATGGTATAATAATTTCTATATCCTTTCTAAAATTTCCACGATGCAAAAAGGAGGAAAACCCAAGCCCGTCCGCAAACCGCAGGCGCAGCCAATGCCAGGTATCCAGGAAAAAATGGATCCAAAGCCAGTTACGGAAAGAGCTGAACCCGACAAAAAACTCGCAGGCAAAGTAGCACTTATTACCGGCGGCGATAGTGGAATCGGTAGAGCAGTGGCCATTCTTTTTGCGCGGGAGGGAGCCGATGTAGCCATCACATATTTGCCGGCTGAAGACCGGGACGCAAACGAAGTAAAGAGAATTATTGAGCAGGAGCATGGGCGCAGATGTGTAACATTCGCAGGAAATCTTCGCAAAGAAAAATTTTGCGAGAAAATAGTTGTGGACACCGTGAAACTACTTGGCAAAGTCGATATTCTGGTGAACAATGCCGCCACGCAAATAGAGCAAAAATCTTTAGGTGACATCTCGACCGATCAGTTGTACGAAACGTTCGAAACAAATATTTTTTCGATGTTTTGGGTTACTAAATACGCATTACCACATCTTGTGAAAGGATCAGCAATCATCAACACAACTTCGGTGACCGCATACCGGGGAAGCCCATCACTTCTCGATTATTCGTCCACGAAAGGCGCTATTGTTACATTTACCAGAAGCCTTGCAACACAGTTGCTTGAACGAGGCATCAGAGTGAATGGTGTGGCACCAGGACCAATCTGGACGCCATTGATC
>JAEZJD010000066.1 GCA_023436425.1 Bacteroidota bacterium
CCGACCGACTGTGTGTTTGGGAATACGAGCGGCGGCATTCGATGAGCGACGACGAACATGAGCAATGGCTGCAGCATTCTTTGCAGACAATGAGCGAAGTGTTGGAAGTGCAGAGAAAAAATATTATTCTGAAACGCAGACAGCGGAAAGCAGGCAGACAAGGACAATATCAAAGGTTGGAATCAGAAAAAGAAGAATTCATTGTTCGTGAGAACGGGCTGCAGTTCATCGTAAATCTTACCGATTATCTCGACACCGGATTGTTTTTAGATCATCGTGTTACAAGACAATTGGTTAGGGAAGAGGCGGCGAATAAAAGAGTGTTAAACTTGTTTTGCTACACAGGCTCATTCTCAGTTTACGCTGCAGCCGGCGGTGCGTCACAGGTTGTTTCAGTTGATCTTTCAAAGACGTACCTCAGTTGGGCACAGCGCAACATGCAGTTGAACTTTCCGGAATTTGCAAACCACGACATTGTTCATGCAGATGTAAAGCAGTATTTAAGAACTGTTCCACGGGAAAGTTTTGATGTGATTGTAATGGATCCGCCAACGTTTAGCAACAGCAAGCGGATGGAAGACTTTTTAGATATTCAGAAAGATCATGTGGAGCTGATAAATGATTGTCTGCGATGCTTAGCTGCAGGTGGTAAACTGTTTTTCAGCACCAACTACACTAAATTCCAATTACACCAAGAACAGATAAACGCTACAAACATCAGGGATATTACCAAAGCAACTACGCCGTTCGACTTCGCCGGAAAGTTAAAGAGATGGTGCTTTCTGGTGGAGAAATAAAAAGCCGCTGGAGTACAGCGGCTTTTTATGGATTAACAGATTAGAATGGATAAACCGTTTGCAGTGATTTATTGTCGTTAGCGGTGAATAAAGGGTTGCCGTTTGTACAAGCGAGCATCCATGAAGCGGTCTCCGGCGCCGTAGGAGTACCATCTATCCAGATTGCTCCCACATCTGATGGTCCTTCATTACCACCGGAACCACAGCTAAAACTCCTGTTCATATAATCAGTATGTCTAAACCCGATGCAGTGGCCCATTTCATGTGCCATTACTTCATCAGCTTTATCAGCTGTGCTGATATAAGATGTAGCACATTTGCTCGTGCTAAGTGTAAAACCACCAGCGGGGTTGCCACCACTTGGAAAACCTGCGGATTGTCCTAGGATACAACCACCGAATGAGCGGCCAAGGTTAGCACCCGAAATATGGATTTCGCCACCGGTTGCAACTCTTTGAAATCTAATTGATAAATTAGGAATATTGTTATATCTGGCAAGTGCTTGATCTAAACCTGTGGAGTAATAACTGGGAAACCCTGCGCCCAGGCTTACAGTAATTACCCTGACTGATCCCTTCGGTGCGTTAACAATATTTGTTGTCCGGTAATGTTCTTCTTTAGCTATTATAAAGTTGTTAGTAAGAGAGGCACCAGACATGCTTTTTAGTTGCTCCGGAGTTAAAAGAATGTCTCCTTCGATTAAATAGTTGCCGTCACTAGTCTTTTCTGCCCAACTCTTATTAAATCCTGCTGCTGCTACTAAAGAAATTTCGTCAGGGTTTAACTTGATAGTCATTGGCTCTTCTTCTGAAGAAGATGCAGATTTTTGACAACCTGAAATACTGCCCAGGATTACAGTTCCTGCGGTTGCGAGGGTTAAGAGAGGCAGAAGGTGTTTTTTCATTTGCATTTTTTTCATGTGTTGTGTTGTTTGGGGTTAAATATTGAGTGTTAGATGTTGACAGATTGTTGTATCAGCACAAAAAGCAAACTGGTATGTATCGTTGGTTTGGATGTTGAGAAATGACCGTTTCGAAATGAAATTTAGGAATTGTAAATGGAATGTTAAAGCAATTTCCAAAAAAATTTTTCGCCGATCGTTCTGGTTGGCTGGGAATAACTATTCGATGCTTTTTTTTCTTATTTTGTCAAGGCCTATGTTTAAAGCCGCCATACTATCTGCTTTCCTATTGCTTGCATTAGCTGGCTATTCGCAGATGGCACCCAAAACTTCCAAGATTTCCCCTTCCTTGCTTCGACATTTTAAATCAAAAAAAAGCTTGGACAGTATCGATGTTTACGTTGCATTCAGCAGCTTGCCGGTACTTGAAAATGCACGTCTCCTTTCCCGTCAGTCAAAAGTTCTGCTCATTCGAACCACGCCTGCAAGCTTAAGTGCGATGGCTTCCAACACAAACATCCAGTTCATCGATCTGTATGTAGTACCGAGAGAAGAATTGACATTCGGCAGCCTCGATATTGCTACCAATAAGGTAAATTATAGCGGAAGTCAATTCCCCGGCGTGAATGGTACCGGAATTTTTTCCTCGATAAAAGAAAACATCTTCGACACGCTTGATATTGACTACGTCGGGAGGTATTTTAATTCGGGCCTCGCATCTTCGTCAACCAGTTCGCATGCTTCTACTATGGCAACAACGCTGGCTGGAGCAGGGAATTCTTCTCCTTTTGCAAAAGGCGTAGCTGATGCCGCTAAAATCACGTCCTCAAACTTTGCGAACCTTTTGCCTGACGCGGATTCTATTTTTAAAAAGTACAACATCACTGTTCAGAATCACTCGTACGGCACAATTATTCAAAACTATTACGGAATAGAAGCCGCTGCGTACGATGCGCAGACCTTCGCAAATCCGACCCTCATTCATATTTTTTCTTCTGGAAACGCTGGAACATCTTCTGCTACATCGGGTGTTTACGCAGGAGTAACCGGCGTGAGTAACCTCACTGGAAATTTCAAATGGGCGAAAAACATCCTCACTGTTGGTGCCACTGATTCCTTTTACAATGTTGCTGCGTTAAGCTCTAAAGGTCCTGCGCCCGATGGTCGGGTGAAGCCGGAGCTGGTAGCCTTTGGCGAAGACGGCAGTTCTGCCGCTGCTGCCATGGTTTCCGGAGCGGCGGTCTTGTTGCAGCAGGCGTATTTGGAAAAACAACAAGTGCTTCCATCTTCCGCATTGATCAAAGCCGTGCTGATTAATAGCGCTGATGATGTCGAACGGAAAGGAATCGACTTTGAATCGGGTTACGGAAGCTTAAATGCTTTCAGTGCAGTGAAAACCGTACAAGAAGGGCGGTTTTTCAACGATATTCTTTCTGCAGGACAAACGAAATTTTTTCCGATAGTTGTTCCGGCAAATTCAGCACAACTAAAAATTTCGCTGGTGTGGACAGATCCTTCCGCCAACATCAACGCAGCTAAGGCATTGATCAACGACCTAGACTTGGTTTTGAAAAATAAACAAACAGGGGAGGAGATTAAACCGTGGGTGCTGAACATTTCTCCGGATTCATTGCAGGCTTTACCTAAAAGAACTATCGATACCTTAAATAACGTGGAGCAAATTTCATTAGCTGATCCATCCGCTGGTAATTATGAGGTTTTAGTGAAAGGGACGAAAGTTACATCGAGTCAGGCTTTTGCTGTTGTTTATCAAATTGACGATAAAAACCGTTTTGAATGGACTTTCCCAACAAAAAAGGACAATGTTATTGCAGGAAGGGAGAATATTTTAAGATGGCAGTCATCGTTAAGTGGAGTTGCGCAACTTCATTGGTCGCACGACGGCAATACATGGAAAACGATCGACAGCAACATTGATCTCGCCAAAAAATATCTCAAGTGGAATGCACCACGGGAATTTTCGTTGGGTATGTTGCGCATGACAGTTGATAGCCAGACAATCGTCAGCGACACATTTGTTATTAGCAATGCTGCAAATCTTTCGGTTGCGTTCAACTGCACCGACAGTTTTATGCTTGTTTGGAATGCGTTGCCGGTAAGCAGCTACCAATTATACCATCTTGCCGGAAATTACCTACAGCCTCTCAAGATTATGAAAGATACTTCTGTTGTTTTGTCGAAGAATGGTAACGGAATCTACTACGGCATTGCACCAATAGTCAATGGAAAGGCAGGGCTGTGTAGCTATATTGTCAATTCCGATGCAAAAGGATTCGGGTGTTACGTTCGTGGGTTTTATTTACAATATCAGGATGAATTATTTGCGAGTTTTACCGTGGCGTTGGGTACCACTTACGGTATTCAGTCCATTAACTTCCAAAAGCTGCAAAATCAGAGTTTTCACACTGTACGCACTATAACTAATCCAAATCTCACAACATTGTTGTTTTCAGATTCTTCATTGTCGCAGGGATTGAATAATTACCGGCTGGAAATAAAACTTACCAATGGGCAAATAGTTAATAGCTATACTGTCACGGTTTATCACTTCGGAGTGAAGAAT
>JAEZJD010000098.1 GCA_023436425.1 Bacteroidota bacterium
ATGCGAAACTTTGAGTGGTTCAAACCGTGTGCCTCTAACTGTTTTGGTATCAGGTGGCGTTTAGCTATTTCAATTTTTTCCTCCACCGCATAGCCGCTCAATTCAATAATCTCTAAGCGATCGCGCAGCGCAGGCTGAATAGTTTGTAAGTTATTCGCAGTAGCAATAAACAAAACTTTGCTCAAATCGTATTCTAG
Source organism: Bacteroidota bacterium (assembly GCA_023436425.1). Classification (GTDB taxonomy): domain Bacteria; phylum Bacteroidota; class Bacteroidia; order Chitinophagales; family Chitinophagaceae; genus Flavisolibacter. The sequence goes on from JAEZJD010000098.1 coordinate 198, forward strand.
CTCGAGATAATTATCGTAAAAACTATTGTTTTGTTCCGGATCTAAAACTTCGAGCAATGCGCTGCTTGGATCGCCACGAAAATCACTGCCAACTTTATCAATCTCGTCAAGTATCATTACCGGATTCGAAGACTGCACTTTCCGAATGGACTGTACAATCCGCCCTGGCATTGCACCGATGTATGTTTTCCTATGTCCCCGCACTTCACTTTCGTCGTGAATGCCGCCGAGACTTAAACGAACATATTTTCTACCAATCGCATTGGCAATGCTTCTTCCCAATGAAGTCTTGCCGACACCTGGCGGACCGTAAAAACAAAGAATCGGACTTTTCATATCTCCTTTCAACTTCAATACAGCCAGATATTCCAAAATGCGTTCTTTGATTTTATCCATGCCATAATGGTCGTGATCAAGAATTTCCTTTGCTCTTTTTAGATCGTAAAAGTCTTCTGTGTAGCTTTCCCACGGCAGGTCGAGTATGAGATCCAAATGATTGTACACAACTGAATAGTCGGGAGTGCTGGGATGCATCCGCTCCAACTTTTCAATGCCTTTTTTAAATGCTTCTTTGGTTGCCTCCGGCCATTTTTTGTTCTCCGCTTTTTTCTGCAACTCACGTATTTCCCTTTCGTTGGGGTCGCCACCCAATTCTTCCTTAATACTCTTTAGTTGCTGCTGGAGAAAATATTCGCGTTGCTGCTTATCAATTTCCGTTCGAGTTTTATTGGTGACCTTGTTTTTAAGTTCTGCAAACTGCAATTCCTTTTGAAGCAGTTGCATCAGCAGTTCTGCACGTTCGCGCAAGTTGTTCAAGCGAAGCAGTTGCTGTTTTTCCTTGATTTCAATTGTGAGATTGCTCGACACAAAGTGAATGAGAAAGGATGCGTTTTCAATATTGCGAAGAATGACCGATGCTTCGCTTGGTATGTTTGGCGAAAGCTGAATGATTTCGGTGGCTACATCTTTTATATTGGAAACATAGGCGTCGAAATCGTTATCCGTCGGAGCTTCTTCGTCCTGCAAAACTTCGATCTGTGCTTTGAAGTAAGGCTCGTCTGAGGTAATGTTCTGAATCTTGAACCGGCTGCGACCCTGTATAATTATGGTCGTGCCGCCATCGGGCATTTTTATCTGCTTTACAATTTTCGCAACAGTGCCGATGTCTTCCAGATCCTTTGATTGCGGATCTTCAATGTTTGTATCTTTCTGAGCTACTACTCCAATTAATTTACTTGATTTGTAAGCATCGTTTACAGCTTTGATGCTTTTGTCTCTGCCCACAGTGATAGGCAGCACCACGCCGGGAAAAAGAACAGTGTTCCGAAGAGGCAGTAGTGCCAGTTCAGAAGGTATGTCAATCTTGTCGGTCGGTTCACCATCAGTCTCGTTCAATGGAATGATCGGCAAAAAATCCATTTCATCTTCTTGCTTCATGTTGAAATTCACACTTAATCTATTTGGTTGTAAATGTACAATGGTATAAAGCAAAGCATTGTTCAACATTGGTACCAACAAACCGGTTTATGCCTAACTGACAGAATAAAAAAAATCCCTTCGCAAGGAAGGGATTACTTATGAGAAAAAAGATTACAGAGCTAAACCAAGCGATAATTGCCAACCCTGATTCTTCCATTTGTCCTGTTGCCCGATATCGCTAATGTCATTCAAACCCACAACATATCTGCCCGATAAACGCAATTTCGTAAGCTTTAATTGAGCACCGCCTGCAAGAGAAAAGTCTCCATTCTTAAATGCCTCTTCGCCATTTTTCAAAAGGTTTTTATCCTGCGACATCAGGATACCAAACTGAGGACCTGCCTGCAGCGAAAGGATATTGCCCAACTTGTAGTTCAGCATAATGGGAACAGACAAGTAATTCAATTTCACATCCTGAAAGTTTGGATTAAAAACATCGCGAAAGGCAGTGTCTCTGCGTGTGCTGACCTGGTTAAAAAGGACTTCCGGCTGCAGACCCACACGACCGCCTAAACCCAACTCAAGAAAACCACCTAAGTGATACCCAGTGTTGAATTCATCTTTGAAAGCTTTACCGTCAACCTTCGTGAGATTAACGCCACCCTTAACTCCTACCGTAAACTGTGCAAATGATGCCTGTGCAACGAGCAATGAAGCAATGACAATTAGAATCTTGTTTTTCATCTGAAAATATTTTAAGTTAATCTGATCTGCCGTACCTCTAAAAGGTTTGATCGAATAGTTGTAAAAGATTTGTGAATTGTTTTCCAATGATGGTGCCACCGCTTGTTAAAAGTTGAACAACTTTAAAACAGAACACCTGCATTGACGATCCATGCGGTTGACAATTTATTTTCCGGTGCAGGAAAATAGTAATCACACATGGCCTGCGGCTGAATGAAAAACTTGCCGAATGAATATTCAGCCTTTACATGCGCCGAAACAGATAACGGTTGAAAATTTAAATTGTTGTCCAGCGAAACGTTTTGTGTTCTGTATAAGACGTTTGGTCCGGTGCGGCGAACACTTGCATAGGTATTGCTGGTTTGATTGAAGCCAAATTGATGTGTTCCGGAGGAAAAAGATAATTGAGGTGTCAATCTTATATAATCTTTTTTAGAAGCAACATTCAACCAATAAAAATCGTGACGAAGAGATCCAACGATATTGAAATCATTCGCGTGTTCCTGTGTCTGCACTTGGGTAAATCCATGTCGGGCAATTTGTAAGGCGGCAATTTGCGCTTCCTGATTTTTCAGGCTGTTGCGACTACCCCAACCGTAGCTTACGGAAACGGATGGCTTTAACCAAAATTTTCTGGAGGTGAAATAAGCTATCACTTCATTGTTTAGCGGTGTTGTATAAAAAGGCAGATCAGCTTTGGTAAAGAAATGCGTGAACGCCAGTCCCGTGATGAAACTTCGTTTTTGCAAATAGTCGTAAGAGCCGGTAAGCGAGAATTGGTAAGGATTGAAAGCTTGACGGTCGGAAATGATAGATGCCTCGGCACTTATGCCGAGACCCGACTCTGCGTAATAAGAAATTGAAGGACTGAAGACGGTTTGTTTTTTTGTTATTGATTGCAGATCACTTTTTGCAACATAGCTGAAGAATTCGTTCGTAACACCAACATTGATCAATGTAAATGTTCTTGGACCGGTCAATGAATCGAGAAGTGCATCCAACTCGTTGAAGAGTACATCATAATCTGTAAAAGCAGTATCCACAGTTTTTTCTTCAGCAGGTTTTTGTGCTGCGGAAGCTATTGCAACGAGTGTACTGAAAAAAACAAAAAAGGTTTTTCTGCGCATCAGGTCGGATTTGGTTCAACGTGGGTGTTTGTTAACAAAGACAATGAAATTAAAAATAAATTAAGTGAAAACATAATCAAGACAATTCAAAAAGAGTGATCTCCGGCAAAATGCCCACTCTTCCGGGATACCCAATAAATCCGTAACCTCTGTTTACATAAAGCGTTTGTTTTCCCTCCCGGTATAAGCCTGCCCATTGGCGGTACACGTATTCCACCGGGCTCCATCTGAACCCCGGAATTTCAACGCCGAATTGCATGCCGTGCGTGTGACCGGATAACGTCAGGTCAATATCGCCGAACTTCGGTCGCACTTCTGCATCCCAATGCGTAGGGTCGTGGCTCATCAAAATTTTGAAAGGATAGGCTTCTGAGCCGGTGTACGCTTTTGTAAGATCCCCATATTTCGGAAAACGTTTTAACGCACTCCAGTTTTGCACACCAATCAGTCCAATCTGCTCGCCGTTCTTTTCTATAGGAACATGCTCATCAAGCAATAGTCGCCAGCCCATTTGTGCGTGCACACCCTTCAATGTTTCAAGATTTTGCTTTTTTTCCCGATTAGACGACCAGTTTGCATAGTCGCCATAGTCGTGATTGCCGAGGATAGAGTAAACTCCTAAAGGCGCTTTCAACCGTTGAAACACGTCGATGTAGTCCTTCATCTCGTCCGCATGATTGTTCACCAAATCGCCTGTGAACAGAATTAAGTCGGGCTTTAAAGAAAGAATTTTGTCTATCCCTTTTGCAACAGCACTCTTATTTGAAAAACTTCCGCTGTGAACGTCTGAAATTTGCGCAATTTTTAATCCTTTAAAAGCAGGCGGTAAATTGGAAAATGACAACGGAATTTTCTTCACGTGGTAATTATACTTATTGGAAAATCCGTACACCAGCGTGCCGTAAAGCGTACCACTTAATCCTAAACCCAACCAGCTCAAAAAAAGTGACCGTGACATTCGCAGGCTGCCTTGCAATTGCTCGCCTTCAGTATTAGTAAAGAATAATCGGGCAGCCAGCCATTGAATACCCCTCCGGAGATCGTCGATCATAAAAAAAACGGAACCGACCAATTTTGCAAGGAATAATCCGATAATGATGGCGAAAATGGTACTCCTCACACCTTTAGCCAGGCTGTCCATATTCAGCAGCGGCATTAAAAAAAGCAGAATAAGAAAGCTGATAGAAATTATCCAATAGGAAACAAAGATGATTGATCGTGTTTTCGGACCTGCCGATTGCGAAACGAATTTCACTATTTGGAAAACGTATAAATCGAGTAATATAATTACACCTGCAAGTATGAGCCAGAAAGGTGAACTGCGCATTTTCTGTATTGAACTGCAATGATAAAGTTTTACTGTTTACAATCTTTTCACATGCTCTTTTTGCGATTCCTTTAACCTTATTTTTGCCGCCTAGCACAGAGTAGAAATGAAGTTTACATACTATGGTCAGTCGTGTTTTGCTGTTGAGATGGGAAGCCACAGGCTCTTGTTCGATCCGTTTATTTCGCCTAACGAGCGGGCAAAGCATATTCGCTTAGGAGATATAAACGCCGACTTTATTCTCGTTTCTCACGGACATTCTGATCACCTGGCAGACTGTGTTGCCCTGGCAAAACAAAATGACGCAACGGTGATCGGTTCGTTCGAAGTTGTGAATTGGTTAAATTCCCAGGGTGTGGAGAAATTTCACCCGATGAACCATGGAGGTAAAAGGGCTTTTGATTTCGGAACGGTAAAGTGCACTAACGCCATTCACTCCTCACAAATGCCGGATGGCAGCTACGGCGGCAATCCTTTAGGTTTTATTGTATGCGGTGAAAAAAATTTTTATTACAGCGGCGATACTGCTCTTACGATGGACATGCAGCTTGTGCCGCGTTGGGCAAAACTGGAATTCGCTGTTTTGCCGATCGGAAGCAACTTTACAATGGATTATGAAGATGCAATTCTGGCAAGTGAAATGATTCAGTGCAAAAACATTGTGGGTGTGCACTACGATACGTTTGATTATATTAAAATTGATCACGAAAAAGCAAACCAGGCGTTTGCTGATGCCGGCCTGAAGTTGTTTCTGCCCCGCATTGGTGAAACCATTGATTTATAAAATAACCGCAATCGAGCTAACATAAATGGGTAGAATAATCGGAGTAGCGAATCAAAAAGGCGGTGTGGGAAAGACTACCACTGCTATCAATCTCGCTGCAAGCTTTGCTGTTTTGGAAATGAAAACGTTGCTGGTAGATGCGGACCCGCAGGCAAACAGCACCACGGGAGTAGGTTTTGACCTCCAAAATATTACGCTCAGTCTTTACGACTGCATGGTGAACAACGCCACTGCAAAGGATGTCGTTCTGAAAACTGATATTCCCAATCTCGATCTAATTCCTTCGCATATAGATTTGGTGGGAGCAGAAATTGAAATGATCAATTACCCAAACCGCGAGTTGGTATTGAAACAAATTCTGGATTCTATCAGACAAGATTACGACTTCATCATTGTCGATTGCTCACCGTCGCTTGGTTTAATTACAGTGAATGCCTTAACAGCGTCGGATTCAGTAATCGTGCCGGTGCAATGTGAATTTTTTGCATTGGAAGGATTGGGAAAATTATTAAACACGATCAAAATTGTACAAAGCCGGCTCAACACGTCACTGGTAATCGAAGGGATTTTGATGACTATGTACGATGGCAGACTGCGGTTAAGTAACCAGGTAGTGGCTGAAGTGCGCCGCCATTTCGAAGACCTTGTTTTTAGCACTATTGTTCATCGCAATGCGAAACTTAGCGAAGCGCCAAGCGCAGGCAAGCCTGTAATTCTTTATGATGCAAACAGTAAGGGCGCAATGAATTATTTGAATCTTGCAAAAGAAATTTTGCAGAAGAACAACCTGACAAAGATTCCGCAGGAGGAGCGCACTGTGGAGTTGTAGTTTCGGTTTTTGTTAGTAATTCTTATTGCCCTCCCGTAAAAACTTCGACTAAATTCGCACACTTGTGTAACATCGTATGAC
>JAEZJD010000113.1 GCA_023436425.1 Bacteroidota bacterium
CATCGTAGCTGCGTTTCTGGAGTCGCTCCACCGCATCATTAAACTTGTAAGCCCAATCTATCTGCAGCTGAAACTCCTGAATAGCTTTCATGTATTCCGATGTGATGAAAAAATCATCTTCATCATCATCTATTATCAGCACCCGCACAAGTGACCCGTTTCCTGTCATGATAAAAATTTACCCGGCAAAAATATCTTTAGCCAACACTTCTGTTCCTCATTATCGTTGACCGATATTTTACCATTTAAATGCTGAAGAATGGCGGCACATTGCTGCAACTGTTGTTCGTTTTGTTCTGCAATTGCTCCGCATTTGATGTTTGTTTTGAAATTCAGTTGAAAACGCCTGAATCCGTTTTGTATAGATAAGTCCATCACTTCATCATCCATGGCGTTGCAATCTACATGAACAAACTGCTTACCTACACCAGTTTTTTCCGTTATTATGAGACCAAGGGCATTTTGAATGAGCAGATTTATTTGTTGCCGGTCTGCTAATACAGCCGGCAACACTTCTGTTCTAATAACTAAATCACCTTTTTTAATTGCCTGTTGGTAAGCAAGCAACGCATGTTGCAAAACATCGTTCAACGAAACAAGCTTTGGTTCTGTTGACTGCTCCTGATATCGTTCGGTTTTTCCCGGGAAGGATGAAAATAATTCCGTCATTATTGCTTACCGCCTTTACTGATTGTTGAATTCCTGATATTGCTTCATCTTGTTGTACAACGTTTTCCTGTCAATATTCAATAGTTTGGCTGCTTTGCTTTTATTGAAATTTACTTTCTTCAATGCTTTCAAAATCATTTCATATTCAGCATCTATACTCGCTCCTTTAAGGGTGGTTTCGCTAAGTCCGCCACTGCGTTGAGGAACATCCACGGTTTCCGCAACCGGCATTGCATACGAGTTCGTCACCGGTGTTGGCTCCGGCTGCATATCAAATTGCAACTTATTGTAGTTTGATATTTCAAACGGCAGAGAGCTTGCTTCTATTTCGTCTCCGTCGGATAATAATGTTGCTCTTTTGATCACATTTCTCAGCTCACGCAGGTTGCCGTACCAAACGTAGGAGCGGAAGATATTTTCAACTTCAGGGCTAAAGCGTTTTACATTTTTACCCAGCTCCGCATTTGTTTGATGCAGGAAATGATTTGCAAAAAGCATTATATCATCCGGTCGCTGACGAAGTGGTGGCACATCGATGCTGAATTCATTAAACCTATGATATAAGTCTTCTCTGAATTTTCCTTTTCTAACAGCGTCCCACAGGCGCTCGTTACTCGCTATAATCATGCGTACATCGAGCTCAATATCTTTTACTCCACCTACCCGGCGCATTTTTCTTTCCTGCACCACACGAAGGAGTGACACTTGTATGTCGTAGGAAAGGTTAGCAACTTCGTCAAGGAATATGGTACCTGTATTTGCAAGCTCAAAGCTTCCCATTTTTTGGTTTAAGGCACCTGTGAACGATCCTTTTTCGTGACCAAACAATTCGCTACCGGCGAGCTCTTTTGATAAAGCGCCACAATCAATGGCGACGAACGGCTTGCCTTTTCTCTTGCTGCGCTTGTGTATCTCTTGCGCAATAGCTTCTTTACCACTTCCACTTTCACCATGAATGATTACTGTGTAATTCGTTGGCGCCACCAAATCTATCTGCTGCAATAGCTGTTTAAAAACCGGAGTGTCGCCAAAAATGTAATCGCCGGATACCGTGATCGCCGGAGCTTTTTGCGTACCGTTGACTGCTTCCGCTTTTGGTGCAGGAGCAGCTGCAGGCGCAGCAACTTTTACAGGCTCGTTTTGTTCCGCCGGAGTTTCCAACGCTTTTTTGATGGTGACAAGGATTTCATCAGGGAAGAGTGGTTTAGTAACATAATCATACGCCCCCATCTTCATAACTTCCACGGCTATCTTGATGTCACTGTACCCTGTCATAATGATGACAGGAACATGCGGATAACGTTCTTTTATTTTACCGAGCAAGGTATTGCCCTCCATATCCTCAAGTCTGAAATCGCACATCACAAGAGCCGGTTCTGTTGTTTCTAAAAATTCGAGTGCTTTTTTTCCGCTGTAAGCTTCCGCTACTTCATAATTATGCCGTGTTAAGAACCTTTTCAAAAGCAGGCACATATCACGGTCATCATCAATAATTAAAATGGTTTGCATCTGTTAAGTTTGATTTTATCTTTTATTTATTAAGCCCATAAGCCCCTTACGTGAGAAACTGGTATTTGCAACTGTTCTCTGTACTTGGCAACAGTTCGTCTCGCGACTGAAAAGCCTTTCTGCGACAATATTTTGACGAGTTGCTGATCTGTATATGGATTTTGTTTGTCTTCTGTTTCAATCACTTCTTCAATGGCAGATTGAATGACCTTATTGCTGATCACCTGCCCTTTCTGATTGGCAATACCTTCGGTGAAAAGATCTTTTAATAAAAGCAATCCAAACGGCGTCTCTGCATATTTGTTACACGTGATGCGGGACACTGTGGAAATGTCAACACCAACCATTTCAGCAATATTTTTCAATATCATGGGCTTCAGCTGGTTTATGTCGCCGGTCATAAAATAATCGTACTGCAACTGCACGATGGAACGCATAATCTTCAGCATGGTTGATTCGCGTTGCTGCACGGCATGAATAAACCATTGGGCAGACTGCAATTTATTTTTGATGTATTGAACGGCAGATTTATCCGTGGTGACCTTCGCATTGTTTTCTGCCATTTCTTTCCACGAAGCATTTATGCTAAGGCTTTCTGATCTGTTTCTGAACAGCTGTACTTCTATTACATCTGCATTGCGGGTGACGATAAAGTCGGGAAGAATATTTTGGTTTGTATTTACGCCATCCTGACGTTCACAAATAGGACGCATCTTCAAGGTTGCAATTAACCGCAACACAATTTTTAATTCATCTTCGTCAATCTTCAGATGTGACTTTATCTTATCCATATTGCGATTGTGCAGATCATGAAAATGCTGCTCCAAAAGCAAAACCGCCGTCCTCACATCAGGTCTCTTGTTATTCATCCGCTGTAGCTGAATCAGCAAGCATTCCTTAATGCTACGTGCACCAATGCCGACCGGCTCCAACTGTTGCACCTGCAGCAGGACTTGCTCGAAGACTGCGGGCTCAAACCACTTGTTGTGTTTGAATGAAAAGTCCTCAGCAAGATTTTCTACTGACATCTCCAAAAGTCCGGAGTCATTCAATGAATCAATGATGAACTCGGCAATTTCTATCTCAAAAGCTTCGTCCGTTGTTAATTGAAATTGATCTTTTAGCAATTTCCGATAATCGAAACTGTTGCTTATCGGTCGTTCCGGAAGCTTGTCATTGTGGAGGTAATTACCGTATTCTGTTTTGTAGTCAGGAATATCATCGTAAACGTATTCCTCATAGTCCTGGTAATCCTGTACTGAGTCTTTGTTGAACTTTTCTACCACCGGCTCAAATTCGTTTTTTTGATCTTCGAGCAGAGGGTTTTCCTCTATCTCCTGCTGAATACGCTGCTCTAGTTCCAATGTATTCAGATGGAAGAAATTGAGTAGCTGAATTTGTTGAGGCAGGATCTTTAGTCGCTGCTTCTGAGCTAAATGCTGGTTGATCATGATGGTTGATTTGGGCGGGTTAACAAAGACAACTTGAGAACCAAAAATCGTCTGGGCAAATATAGTCTTTTAAAACCTTGATTTTCACCTGCTTGGCTGTGCCCGCTTGCATTGCAAAAAAATACATGTATTGCTGGGCACGCAACAGCAGACTGATCTGTGGAAGGATTTCTACAGAAGAGAGTTAAGAACCATTCACCAATGTATTAAGCTTCCTCTGGTTTGAGGCGATACTCGAAAAAAGATGGGATTGGATATCGTTCTCCTTTGGGTGCTGAAGATGACGGATCTGAAAATCGCCGCTCTACTATCAATTGTTTATGAGAGGACGGGACCGTGGGTTTAGCTGACGTTGCCGAAAAAATGTCGCAAGTTTTCTTTTGAGATAACTGATTCATAAAACGCTTTGTGATGCTGGAAGTAGGGATTATTCTTTAAAAAATGTGCCACAATGCAGCTGCACACGAGCTTTTAGGAATTTTAATGAACTCTGCTATAGTAGAACTATTTCCGCAAAGCTGCACCTGTGAAAAGGGTATTTAAAAGTTTAGGCGTTCAGACAAATAATGGTACAATTCTTTGATTAGGTATTGTGAAAAAATTATTAACCTATAAAACAAATGTTATGTTACGCTGGACAATCATTTTTTTAGTTGTGGCTATTATAGCAGCCATTTTTGGATTTGGTGGAATCGCTGCCGGTGCTGCTTCCATCGCTAAAATTCTTTTCTTTATTTTCTTAGTACTCTTCGTGCTTTCATTGATAGCAGGTGGCTTCAGAAGAGTAGATTAAATGCAAGCATGTTTAATTATTGAAAACCCCGGCAACCGGGGTTTTTTTCTGAAATAAACTAAGTAATTCCAAAGACAATGAACAAAAAAAGCCTGGCGTAAACCAGGCTTTTTTTTAACCTAAACCTCAGATGACAAAACAAACCTCCCGGCTATTCATTCTTCACATCCACCTAAATTGTAACCACACCGGGAGGGTAAAATTTTAAGACAATTACTTACGTTGATTCAAGAGCTCTTCTGACTTAAAACCTTGCTATAACCCATTGTTTTCATCGTTGAATGCTGTTTGCGACGGAGCGTTCACAATCTGATCTTCCCTCTGCTCATTCACAATCACTTTTTCATCCGCCCTGCTATCAGTGGGAGAAGATTCAGTTAATGAACCTGCATCCTTAAAGCCGTTTTCCTTTCGCTCGTTCTCAGAACCCACAGGCTTCTTTTTCTCAGCATTTTTTGGAGGTTGAGTATCCATCTTCATAAGTAATGATCTGCGAGTGGTAGGACTAAAACTGTACCTATTTCTTTTTCTGTTTAAAGCTTGTTGGGATATAGAATTTTTTTCACAGCAGAGCTGTAAATCGGGCATAAATGTACACGTTTAACTTTCTGAACTTCAAACAGATGGCAGATGCACTGACAAAAAACTCTCCGGGGCGCGGAGAGCTTTGAGAACAAATCGAAACGAGATTATGCCGTAACAATAGCCGTTGCTTCTTTTCTAACCTTTTTGGGCAATGCCATCTTGATCATCCTTCGGAAACTTTTTACCAACCTGGATTTGTCTTCATCTCCGATTATGTGCGAAGCAAAGTTTTTAGCCACAAATGGAACTACAAATTTCGTGATCCAGCCTGCCCTCGCCAGTAATACCTTTCTTACCAAAACATCCATCCCGAAGTTCAGCCCGAAGTTGATTAATGGACCATTGTTTTCCATTGTAAATATGTTCTTCACTGTCGCAATGGTTCTTTTTACAGGATTCAAACTTTCCTTCAGCGCAGTAATGTCTTCTTTAATTACAATTTTGTAAGAGTCGACTTCCGCCTGTAATCTTTTTTCTTCCTGCAGAAGATCTTCATATGTTTTGATCCTTGGGTTCATACACTTTACTGATGATTTTGTTGCGGATTAGCGGCACAATCACTTTTTTCTTTAATGCAAAAATTAAGATCATTAGCAAAAGGAACAGACCTGCCACTGATGCGAATCCCAATGCTGCACTACGAAAAAGGCTGGCCATCCACCAGGCGAGTGACGTAAATGCGAAGATTAAGAAGAAGAAAGACAAGAGGAAAAGTGCAACACCAATAACAGTTCCCGCCACAGCATTAGATGCTCCCTTAGTAGCCTTCGCCTTTGCCAGTTCAGCATAAGTCTTTGCATATTCGCTAACGTGGTCCTTTAGATTAGCGAAATTCGTCTTTATATCTTCCATTCGTTACTTTCAAAAAAAGCAGGTCTTGCGACCTGCTGGTTAGCTATAGCTTTCTTTTACATTGCTGTACATGTTTGAGGCATCCGCCGCTACTTTACTGCCCTTCTTTTTAAGATTGCTAATTTCACCTTTAGCATTAGCAAAAAGATCGGTAAGGTGATCCGCCCAATCCGTTGCTGTATCTTTAACCAGCTTCCTCGTTTCAGTACCTTTTTCAGGTGCCAAAAGCAATCCTACTACCACTCCGGCAGCCGCAGCCCCAAGCAGTCCCAATACAATTTTTGATCTGTTGCTCATAACAATATTTTTAAGCTATTATGCAGACAAATCTTTAAAAATCATACCACAACAAATGGGAAGGGAACCTTTATCGCCCCAAAATGAGTGTGGAAAAATCTACATTAAGTTTAAATTTACGCCGTTCATAAATTTGTGGATTGGTTGGTATGATAATTACGGCAATTTATTTGACGAGCTATGGCCCAAAAGAAAAAGGTTCTAATTATTGACGATGAAGTGGATCTGTGTCTATTAATGAAGACATATTTCTTACGGAAAAACTACGACGTTTATATTGCTCATACTCTTGGCGATGGTCTCTCCAAATTGGAAGAGGTGAAGCCGGATTTTCTATTCATTGATTATAATCTGCCCGACGGGCTTGGCTGGGATAAACTGCCGGAGATGTATAAAAACTTTCCGGACCTGCAGTTTCACCTAATAAGCGCTTTCCGCCCAACTATGCCATCAGAGCTCGATGGGGCAAAGCTTACTGTTTGGGAAAAGCCCATAAGCTTAAAATCTCTCGACAATTTCTTTTAATCTCTCTGACCTGGTAAAAAAAAATGCTCCCAACGGAGAGCATTAATATTTTTCCTGTGGTGAATTAGTCGCCCCAAATTTCATCTTCACCGTTCAACCATCGTTTAACCAATGCAGTAGTAATGGATTTAGGCCGTTCAAGCGGAAATCCTAAAACTCTGTCCCAACACAAACTGGCCAATACACCCAACGCCCTGCTGACACCAAAAAGAACGGTGTAAAACTCATACTCTACCATTCCATAATGCACGAGCAATGCACCGCTGTGTGCATCTACGTTTGGCCACGGATTTTTTATCTTTCCCAGCGACTGCAATACGGGTGGAACTGCTTCATACACATTCCAAACCGTTTGTACCAATGGATCATCAGGCATGTGTTTTTTTCCAAATTCCATTTGCGCTGTAAAGCGTGGGTCTGTTTTTCTAAGAACTGCATGCCCGTATCCCGGAACCACTTTTCCTTCACTCAGCGTTTTCTTTACGTATTCTTCAATTTGACCTTTTGTCGGTAGATCCGTTTTCAGATCTTCTCTCATTTCATAAATCCACTTGATTACTTCCTGGTTTGCCAGGCCGTGCAAAGGCCCGGCTAATCCGTTCAAACCGGCAGCAAAACTTTGATAAGGATCAGCAAGTGCAGAACCGACAAGGTGCGTTGTGTGTGCGGAAACATTTCCACCTTCATGGTCAGCATGAATGGTCATGTAAAGTCGCATAAGCTCTTTAAAACCTTCATCTTCGTAGCCCAGCATGTGAGCAAAATTGCCCGCCCAGTCAAGCAAACCATTCGGTTGAATGTGATCACCGTTTTTATATTTTCTGCGGTAGATATATGCAGCCACGCGAGGCAAGCGTGCAATCAGATCCATGGTATCATCGAACACGGGATCCCAGTAATCTTTTTTGCTTAAGCCGGCAGCGTATCTTTTTGCAAACTGACTCTCTGTTTGCAGCGCCATCACAGCTACAACAAACTGCGTCATAGGATGCGCAGAAATTGGTAACGCTTCAATGGTTGCAAATACATGATTAGGAACGTGGCTTCTTCTCTGCCAAACCGACGTCATGTGTTGCACATCTGCTTCGGAGGGCAGATCTCCTACAAGCATTAAGTGGAAAAGCCCTTCGGGCAATGGCTCTGAACCGCCATCAGCTTTTGGAAGTTTTTGTTACAATTCCGGTATTGAGTATCCACGAAACCGAATTCCTTCCTGAGCGTCCAGCAGCGATGTTTCGGTAACCAGGCCCGTTATTCCACGCATGCCCTGATAAACCTGAGCTAATTGAACTTCTCCAATTGGTTTAGAACCATGTTCTTTCAAAATATCTTTAATTTCCGCTGCTAGTGCATCGCCTTTTTCTTTGAACGTGTCCTTAACTACTCCCATTTTACTTCTTTGAAAATGAACGGCAAATTTATTAAAAGGCGGTCAACTCGCCTTGACAAATATCACTTCGGTGCACGCAAATACAGGATAAAGGCAACAAGTGCAAATGCAACATTGGGCGTCCAGGCTGCAAGCAGCGGATGGAAATTCCCTTTAGTGGCAAAGACGGTGGAAAAGCGATCAGCGATAATGAAGAGAGCGGCAATGATAATTCCAATTGCTAAATGCAATCCACTACCGCCGCGGCTTTTTCGTCCGGCAACAATGGCACCGATCATTGTCAGCAATAGCACAGTGAAGCAGCTGGCAATGCGGCGATATAATTCTACTCTTAATGGGTTTAGACCTTCTGTTGCTCTGCTTTCTTCAACTGCAATAAAGCGAGCCAGTTCCGGAGATGTAAGTTTATCTTTCAAATATTCATCACGACGCAATTCTGTAGGTTTGAGGGTGATGTTGAGCGGCATTTCCTGCATTCGTCGCACCACTTCGCGGCCGCCCTCTACTGTCCTTTCCACTGCGTTGAACAGCTTCCATTTACGCGATGCAGTGTCCCACGAGATTCTTTCAGCTCGCAGATTATAAATCATTTTATAGCCTTTCACCTTTTGCAGAAAAAACGGATGCGCAGATTTGGTCAACGTGTCATAGTATTTCAGTCCCACATAAGTAATGGAATCAAGTCGCTTATAAAAACAATTGTAGCATTGCGATCCGTCAAAACCAGTACTTGACTGGCTGATATACTTGTTTTCAAAGGTGCTGCGGATTTCGTTGGCCCGCGGAATACTGAAGCGGGTGGCAAAAAACAAAATCGTGGCAAATACGAGTCCGCCGATAAGATAAGGACGCAACCACCGCCTGTAAGTGACGCCACTCGCAAGAATCGCAATCACTTCCGAACCTGAGGCCATTTTACTAGTGAAAAATATAACAGCTATAAAGACAAAAAGCGGGTACAATAAACCCCAGATGTATGGTACAAATCCTACATAATACTGACGAATAATTTCAGTAGTGGAGAGTCCGGATTTTACAAAATTATCTGTCTTTTCGCTGCTGTCAATTGCTACTGCAATAGCCGTAAACAGCAACATGCAAAAGATGAACGTGATAAAGAATTTTTTCAGAATATACCAGTCCAACTTTTTAATCATCACAACGAAATAAATAATAATTGAGTAAACCTGCTGAAGGAGTATTCACAAATTCAGGTATCGTTCTTGTTTTTACATAGTGATTCCCCACTGTTGAGGAAGCGAATGAAAATTGTGAAGCTATGGCAACAGGAATACCCTTTCGTAAAGTCTCATCTTTTTTATCTCTATTATTTATGGTGGTTGCAGCGACTGCATCTGCGGCCTTTCCCACCGATTTGGGACAAACACAATTTGATCTTTTAAACAAGGAGCTCAGTCGCTACTATTCTATCCAAAAGAGTGGTGGCTGGAACACAATTACGCTGAACAAAAAATACTACATGCGTGGGCAGTCGGCACCGGCAGTAAAAGAGTTGAAAAACAGACTGAGGCTGACAGGTCAATTCACATCAGAAGATAACAGTCCGTTGTATACAGATGAATTGGCGCAAGCGGTGAAGCTGGCGCAAAAGCAATTCGGTCTCACCGAAACAGGATCGCTCGACGGCAGCCTTGTAAAGGAGTTAAATGTACCGGTTGAAAAACGAATAGAGCAGTTACGGGTAAATATGGAGCGAACAAGAACGATAAGAATTCCAACTCAAGGAACTACTCTCATTGCAAATATCCCGGAATACCGGCTGCACGTTTATGAGAACGGAAGTGAAATGTTCAACATGGCGATCGTTGCGGGGAAGTCATCCACGAGGACTCCTGTTTTTCAGGATCAAATGACGCACATTGTTTTTAGTCCCTACTGGAATGTGCCGCGAGATATTGTTGTGAATGAAATTTTGCCGGCAGGCCGTAGCAACAAAAACTATTTACGGAATAACGGTTACGAAATAGTGGGACGAAATGGTGGCGTACCGGACATAAGGCAAAAACCGGGTGCGAACAACTCTCTGGGAAGAGTGAAATTCATGTTTCCTAATTCCTACAACGTTTACTTTCACGACACTCCTGCGAAGTCTTTGTTCAAATTTGACAAACGTGCTGCAAGCCATGGTTGCGTCAGGTTGGCTGAGCCGGCAAAACTCGCTCAGTACCTCTTAAGAAATGATCCGACCTGGAACTCTGAAAAGATTGCAGCGGCAATGCAAAGCGGCATTGAACGATCAGTGAAGTTGAAAACAGCGGCGAATGTGGTAATTGCTTATTTCACTGCCTGGGTAGATGATGAGGGAGGCTTAAATTTTAGAGAAGACATTTACGGCCATGATAAAGACATGGCAAAAAATCTCTCCAACGTTGCAGTAGCATCGCTTTAAAATAGTTGCGCCTGTGAAAAACCAGCCCCGCCATTGCGGGGTTTTTTTGATCGATACACCAAAAAAAACTTTTCTGATGCGATGACCAGAAAAGTTTTTAGATCAGACATTGTGATATGGTAAGAAGAACAGAGAGACAAAAGAAAAGCAGAGAGAACTTAATAAAATTCAGGGTATAGGGAACGGATTAGCTGCGTTAGCAACGGTTTATCAACGGGAAAAGATTTTACCAAGCCTCCTGCTTATATTTTAATGTATCGACAATTTGCCCGAACGTAAAGTTTCATCATCTTTCAGGATGCTGAACAAATACTCGCCCTTGTTCAATCCCGAAATAGTCATCTTATTATCATCCAACAGCGCCTGGCGCACCAGCTTTCCATCTAAATCAAAAACAAAAAGGATTGCTTCGCCGATCAGCGAACGCACAGCAAGGGTGCCATCGTTGCGCACTTTTATTTTTATTGTTGTGTTACTCTTTTCAAACGTTACCGGTGCTGTACCGGCGTGTGCAAAGGAGCAAACAATTGAAAAGAAGATGATCAGGTAAAGTTTTCTCATATCGCTGGATTTTTAGAATCGTGGACAACGGGTGAATCTTGGCTCTGGAGCAGTGCCTATTCTCCAACCAAACTTTAAAGAAGATGAAACGAAAGAATCGTTGTGATTTTTGTTTCCTCTAATATCATCTGTGGTCACACGGGTCATTGCGCCATAACCACGATTGTACATTTGATACGCGATTACTGCCTGTTGCGGTTGAAGATATTTATCATACAGAGCAGGATCAATGTAAGTCGTGCTTACATCGTCAATATAGTCAGTGAATGTCTTTCTGTGTAAAATCTCGAGTCCGAGATATGCATTTTCACCAACATAGAATTTGAAGCCGACGCCAAAGGGAATTTCAATTTGAGTGAGACTATAATTTTGACGATCAGGATATTCTTCCATGCCCTGCCCTTCTAAATGCAGCGGTTGCAAATCCACCCATTGCGTGCTTCCGTCAGCTGCAGTGTATGCACCTTGGGGATTGAAATGAAACAGTCCGACGCCCAACAATGCATACGGACGAAACTTACCTCTTAATCCATCAAATTTTTCGTAGAAAACGGTTGGATATACTTCAATTGCACCGTAACCCTCAATTAAGTTGGAACGAAAATGGAGATTCCGAATTTTACGATCAATTTCTTCTCCGCCGCTGTCTCTCACCAGGCTGTCCGCTCCTTCCACTTGTCCGTGATTGAATGCCAGACGAAAGCCAAACCATTCATCCGGATAAAAAGTAGCATACAAGCCTTTCGACATTTTTGCCACGGGCCAATTAATATCTTTTACAAAAGCTTTTCCTTTACCGGGGTTGCCTCCGAGATCGCCGAGGAAGATCATAGGTCCAACGCTGGCGCCTAATTCAAGACGTCCGTCGAAGGTGGAAATAGATTGAGCGAACGAAAACTGTATTACAGAAATAAATACAACAGTACACAGGAATGTACGAAATGAGGGTACAGTTCTTCTCATAGAAATTGGTGTTTTGTTTTACACGGGATTGGATAACACTTCGAAAGTAGAGACGCAAAAACTAATATGCAAGCAAATCGAAAAAAATCATTTTTAGCTGGTATTTGTACGTGGTAAAAGCACTTACCTGATCATGTAAATGTGCTCAATTCCATCTTCCAGATACACATCGCTCACTTGTCTAAATCCCAGAGATTCATAGAATTTTTTCAGGTACAATTGTGCACCGATCTTAATAGGTACGTTTCCGAATAAATCGTTGATAATACTTATTGAACGGTGCATTAATTCCTTACCTAACCCGGATTTTCGTACAGCCGCCGACGTTATAACTCTGCCTATGGAAACCTGATTATAAATGACTCCAACGGGAACAATGCGAGTATAGGCAACTAACTTACTCGCTGCAAATCCCATGAGGTGATACGAACCCTGGTCTTTGTCATCAGCATCCTGAAAAACACAATTTTGTTCAACCACAAACACTTCGTTTCGCAGTTGCAGAATTGCATATACTTGATACGGTGTGAGTTCCTCGAATTTTTTCAGCAGCCATTGAATTTGCATGCACGAATTTATTGTTTGAGTTACCAGCAGATTATTGCTACAACGCTGATTTAATATCCATATTTATCATTCCACAAGCTTTTCAAAAACTTCCGCAGTTCCTGCTCTCTTGCATTTTCTCCGGGTTCGTAAAATTTCATTCCGGAGATTTCTTGCGGTAAATACTCCTGTTCCGAAAAATTTCCTTCATAGCTGTGCGAATATTGGTACCCTTTGCCGTAGTTCAAATTTTTCATCAGTTTCGTTGGTGCATTGCGTATGTGCAGAGGCACAGGCAAATCGCCGTACTCTTTCACAGCTTGCATTGCGTCTGCGATGGCAGATGTTGCCGAATTGCTCTTCGGTGAAGACGCCAGATAAATAGCGCATTGTGAGAGTATTAATTGCGATTCAGGGTAACCGATCTTGTTTACCGCATCAAACGTTGCATTAGCGATAACCAGTGCAGTTGGATTTGCATTTCCTATGTCTTCGCTCGCCAGAATCAGCAGCCGCCTGGCGATAAACTTTACATCCTCACCGCCTTCGATCATCCGTGCCAGCCAATACACAGCCGCATTTGGATCGCTGCCGCGTATTGATTTTATGAATGCAGAAATAATATCGTAGTGCTGTTCGCCTTTTTTGTCGTAAAGAGCTATACGCTGCTGCGCAATCTGCATAACAACATCGTTGTTGATAACAATATTGTTTTCTGCTGATAATGCTTCCACCACAATTTCCAGCAGGTTCAATAGCTTTCTCGCGTCTCCACCCGAAATATTGATCAGAGCATCTGTTTCTTTTAGTTCAATTTTCTTCTGCTTTAACCATTGGTCTGATGCTAACGCCTGATGTAGTAAGTTGATCAAGTCATCTTCCGACAAAGGCTTGAGTACATAAACCTGGCAGCGGCTAAGTAAGGCACTATTTACTTCAAACGATGGATTTTCAGTAGTAGCTCCGATGAGTGTAATAATTCCTTTTTCCACGGCACCTAATAGCGCATCTTGCTGTCCTTTATTGAACCGGTGAATTTCATCAATAAACAGAATGGTATGCTGTAATTTTTTCGCAGTTTCAATCACCTCACGCACTTCTTTTACACCGCTGCTAATGGCGCTTAGTTGGAAATAAGGGAGATCAAGAGTGTGTGCAATGA
>JAEZJD010000163.1 GCA_023436425.1 Bacteroidota bacterium
CCATCAACGACTACGAAGCCCATTCCGGAGCGGGTAATCTCCAAAACACCTTTCAATTCATTTTTTGGATTATGCTTTTTCCTGCTGGTTTTCTTCGAATGTTTTCGTCCCATTAATTGGTTTTTTAAAATTCGCAATGAATCTTATGATTTCATTCTCAAACTGACCTCCTTCATTGAAGAGAAAGTTATGTTCAATTGGTATTACATAAAATGGTATGCCTTGCAATTCGTTGCTGAACTTAAGCAACCTCATTGCATCCTTTTCTGTTGTTAAAATTATTTTGTTAGCTGCGTCCATACCTTCAAAACGATCTCTGATCTCCCGCCAGTCGTCAATCACAAAATTGTAGTGATCCTGATACTGCATCATCGAATAGCTTTCCGCTTTTTCCTCCAAATAATTTTTTAGTGGCAGCGGGTTAGCAATTCCTGTAACGAGCAAAACATCTGTCGTGTCATTCAGTGTGTAGGCACTGCCGTCAACAATGTGGTAAGGCTCGCCATACTTTATCGAGGTAAAAAAGGTTTTTTGGTGCGCCAGAACATCCAATTCGTTGATGATTTCGTGTTTTTCTTCTATCGAGATCGTGGGTGGACATTTTGAAACAACAATGATCTGTGCTCTTTTATAACTGCTCCGCATATCTCTCAGGTCTCCTGTGGGCAGAAAAAAATCCCGTGTGAAAAGGTTATCATAATCAGTTAATAAAATATTTAGTCCCGCGTTGATTACCCGGTGCTGAAAAGCATCATCCAGAATGATCACTTCTGTTTCCGGTTTATCGTGTAGAAGTTGCGGAATGGCTTCGAGGCGCTGCTCTCCAATGGCGACGGGAATGTCAGGAAACTTTTTAAAAAACAGCATTGGTTCATCACCAATGTCGACGGCGGTGGTATTTGCAGTTGCCAATGCATACCCTTTCGTCTTTCTTTTATACCCACGACTCAGTGTGGCTACCTTGAATTTTTCTTTCAGATGCAAAACAATATATTCAACCATCGGCGATTTACCTGTTCCGCCAACCGAAAGGTTACCCACATTGATGAGCGGAATGCCGAATGAAACCGATTTGAAAACGTTATGATCATACAGCCAATTACGCAGCCACACAATCAGTCCGAAGAGAAAAGAGAAAGGAAATAAAAGAACACGGAAAGACTTCAGAAACCAATTAGAAAACATACGCCCTTTCTGGAGTTATACAAAAATCTAAAGGTACATCAAAATGATCCGCGTCTTCTATTGAGTCAATGGCCGCAAAGTATGATAAGCCCACCTTTATGCAATCTTCGCGACAGTCTTTTAAAAAGCGATCAAAGTATCCTTTTCCATATCCAACTCTCAAACCGTTTTCATCGAATGCAAGAAGTGGAACTATTACCATGTCGAGCTTTGCCGGCGCAACTATTTCCTTGTCCAGCGGCTCAGGAATGTTGAGTTCATTTGCTTGAAAAATACTATCAGCCTGGCACGCAATTGCATCCATCGTTAAATCCTTTGGATGTGTTTTTGGATAGCAGATTTGCAGAGACGGATTTTTAAAATGCAGGTAATCAGTAATCAGAATCGTATTGATCTCATTCTTCTCTTCCATGGGATAGTAGCTGAGTACATAATCAACGAAAGGAAAATCTACCGATTGAAATCGAATCAGGATCAGATCATCCCATTTCATTTTTTCGGCTGATGAAATTTGGTTTCTTTTTTTTAAAAATTCTTTGCGGGCTTCTTTTTTCAACATGTTCAAACTTTTGACGTGTTTTCGAAGATCGAAAAAACGGTAGTGCCGTAATTGCGAGCAGATTTGAACATGGGTAAATGTTCGTAAGTATTTCGGGGCGTGTGTTCAAGAATAAACCAACCCTCATTATTTAAAAGTTTGTTTTCGAAAATGACTCGGGGAATTTCGTCAATGGTGTTCAGCGCATAAGGCGGACCAGCAAAAATGAGGTCGAAAGTTTCTTTACAATCTTCAATAAATTTGAATACCTCGGAACGCACCACCCTCAGGTTTTGAATCTTGAAGTCAGATGCTGTTTTCTTAATGAATTCGTACATTTTCGGATCCTTTTCCACAACAGTAAGGTCGCTTGCTCCTCTTGATGCCAGCTCATAACTAATGCTGCCGGTGCCACCGAATAAATCCAATGTTTTTAGATCCTCGAAATCAAAATTGTTCTGCAAAATGTTGAACAATCCTTCCTTAGCAATATCAGTGGTCGGCCTGGTATGAGGCATGTGCGCAGGCGGATTGATTTTTCTGCCACCCAATGTTCCGCTTATGATGCGCATTGTGCAAGATTATAGAGGCTGGTAAAATAATGTTGCGGCACATCGCTGCTTGGTAACGTCATTGCAGGTGGAGCGGCAAATTCTACATTCAAAAAATAATTATACAGTTCGGTGAACAGGTTTGACTCACGCTCGATAAACCCGGACACCTGCAACAGCACTTCGGTTTGCTGCACTTGAAACTCGTAGCAGATCTTTAATAAAAAATAAACAACGTCTAACGGTGTTTTATAGCTGTATATCTGTGCAAGGTGCACCTGTTGATTTTTTTTCAGCAGCACCGAAAATCGTTCCGTCGTGAAGTTCACCAGAAGAACCGGCTGCTCCTGCTGAATGCTGGCTTCTATCAACGCGGTATATGCATGACAGAAATGGCGTTTGGAAAAGCGATTTTTAAGGAATTGATAAATGCCTGAAGGAATTAAATATTGAGTAGCAAGCTGCCAGCCCTTAACGGTGTCCCTTAAGTGCTCTTGATCCGGTAAATCATACACGGCATCCAAATAGTCGACATCATTATTGGAATATTTTTGGGGAACCAGGAGAGCTTGCGGAAAAGCAGATGAAACGACTACACTATCAATATTTTGGTTAACGAATTCAGCTGTCAAGTTATCTAATCCATCATTTAAATAATCAAAAGTCATGTAAACGATCCTGTCAATTTTGCTACGCTCCTGATCTAACAACGCGTATGCAAAATGATCTTCACCTACCTGAGCCAAAAGTCTGTACTGCTCCCCACTGCTTTGACCACTGCTGATATCAAATACCTTTTTCAACACATATTTTTTGCAAAGTAAATCTTTCAGAAGAAGAAACAGGGCTGAAGTTGAAAGGCTGAAAAAAATTACATTTGCGCAAAACGAATAACAATGCTTAAAAGATTGCTTTTGTGTGCTGCCATTGGATTTGCCTTCAGCTCCAATGCACAGCAATTACGAACTCCTGCTGCTAGTCCTACTCAAACTGTAAAGCAGGACTTCGGAATTTCCTCTGTTGAATTGATTTATTCCCGTCCCGGAATTAAGGGTCGGCAAATCTTTGGTGATCTCGTTCCTTGGGGAAAGGTTTGGCGCACCGGTGCGAATTCCGCAACACGCTTGAAATTTAATGATGACGTAATGTTTGGCGGGCAGCCGCTAAAGGCAGGCGAATATGCCATCTACACTGTGCCAAATCAAAATGAATGGGAAATCATCGTAAATAAAGGTTCTGCTAACTGGGGTACAGATTACAAACAAGCAGATGACATCATGAGAGTAAAAGTGCGGTCGCAAGCACTTGCTGCTCCGGTGGAAACTTTTACAATGCAGTTTGAAAACATCAAGCCAAGCGCAATGGATCTGGCGATCATGTGGGACAAAACAGCTGTTCGTGTGCCGATCACAACGGACATCGACAAAAAGATTATGGGGCAAATAGATCAGATGATGAATAAGGATAACCGCCCGTACTTTGCAGCTGCTGTGTACTACCTGGAGAATGGCAAAGACTTGAATCAGGCACTTAACTGGTTTGATAAAGCGGTTGAAATGAATCCAAACGCTTATTGGATGCACTATCAAAGAGCAAACGCACTGGCCAAATTGGGTAAAAAAGATGAAGCAAGAAAGGCTGCGACAAAATCAATGGAATTAGCTACTGCACAGAAAAATATGGATTATGTGGAGTTAAATAGAAAGTTGATTGATTCTTTGAAATAACTTGCTACACATCGCAGTGAAAAGAGAACATCGTTAGGTGTTCTCTTTTTTTTGTTTAGTCGCGTTGTGAAAGCCGGCAGTCTTTCTAAGTGAAAATTATGGAAAGAATATTAGGTCGGTTGCAGATTGTCTTTGTTAATCGCTTGAACAAACCATGCAACGATCATCACACCTAATGCACCAATCGCATTCAGCCACAGAAAACTGATATCGGGCACCCATTTCAAAAACGAAATCTTTTCATTAAAAAAGAGCAACACAACAAATACTTCCACCACCAGTGCCGAAATAAATGTAGCTGTGCCACGAACCTTTTTCATGTAAAATGCCACCAGGAAAATACCCAATATGACACCGTAAAACAAAGAGCCCAGAACGTTAACCGCCTCAATCAAGCTTTGTCCGATCCGGTTAGCAAATTGTGCAATGAAAATGCAGAATATGCCCCACGCAAGTGTATACCATTTCGATATCCGGTATTCGTCAATTGGCCGTTCCTTTTTTACAATTCGTTTGTGAAAATCAACAACGGTGCTTGCCGCTAATGAATTCAATGCCGCCGCAATGGAACCCCAAGCGGCAATAAAGATCATTGCAATCAATAAGCCCTTTAAGCCTACAGGCAAATATGTTTTTACCCAGGAAAGAAAGACATAGTTAGTGTCGTTTGCATCCTTGTTGGTGTACTTCGCCGACATGGTTGCAAACTGCTTCCTGTACGCTTCCGATTGATCGTTCAACCTTTTAATTTCAGCGGTAATTGTCTCATCATTGGTTGATGAATGTTCACCGGCGGCATACACGTAGACAAATTGCTGTTTGCGTCGATTTACAGAGTCATACTTTGACTGTAAAATGGCTATCGAGTCTTTAGCAGGCGAACGTTGGGCATCGGTAAGCAGCGAATCGTTGAAAGAAATAGGCGCGGCATTAAACTGATAAAATGCAAACACCAAGACCCCAATCAACAGAATAAAAAACTGCATAGGCACTTTCACCAAACCATTAATGAGCAGGCCCAATTTACTTTCTCGATTATTCTGCGCAGTAAGATACCGC
>JAEZJD010000164.1 GCA_023436425.1 Bacteroidota bacterium
GGTGTGGGACTATCGATTGTGAAGAAAGTAGTGGAAAATCACAATGGACACATTACTGTGGAGAGCAGACCTGGGGAAGGTTCTACTTTCCGGGTGTTGCTACCGGTTGGTAAAGTTTAAAGAACCAGAGTTCCGATTGAAGTTAGTTGCTTCGCGATTAAGAGTAGTTGCGAAGCAGCAGTTTTTTAAGCTACTCACTCCTTCTGATATCGGAATCGCACCATTGCATTCTTTTGCTCCGTCGAAGTAATGCTCACCTGGTATCTTTTGTCTCCGTCCTGAACAATCATTAGTGAAGTATTTGGCGGAATCGTGCCGAGGTTTTCTGCAACCATAATCACCGTGTGCTCGGGATTGGATTCGTCTAATTTCAAGCGATAGGTGATTGGCTTGTCGGAAAGTCTTTTGTTTGCTAAAATCAATTTGCCGTCCAGGTAAATGCTTACCGTATCATTATCGATTTGACCGTTGTCGTAAAGCCTCAATTCAATCTCGTTATTTTGAACAATCAAAGTTTTTGTCAACTCATTTTTTCTTTCTCTCGTCGTGATGGGAATGTTAACCCTTTTTTCTGTTGGTTTGTCTTCAATAGCGACTGCAGTTGTTTGCCGGTTTATACTGTCAACCCGTGGACGAGCAACAGCAACAGGAGGAGTTACAGCATTCGTGTTCGGGGTTTTTGTCACACTGATTTTCGGTTTAGCAGCGGGCTTGGTTGTTGTCGACTTTTTTTGTGCAGTAGCCGGTGGCGTTGTCTGTTTACTCACCGGAGTCTTTTCTGCCGTTTTTTTCTGCAGGAAAGGTTCGGGTGCAAAATCTGAAGTGGGCACTTTTCTCAAAAACACTTTTCCTCCGCCACAGTTGTCGCCACGCTTTGTACCCATATACGGATTGGACGTTTCGTAGGCGCTGGTAAATGTCCCTTCTAAAAATTCTTCCTTGCCCGACTTTGCGTACGTCATCACACATTTCATAATGCAGGCAACTGATCCGCCAGCCATTTTTAATTCAATAGTTCTTGTCTCCTGAATGACAGTGGCTGCCGTGGTTTTAGTAAACTTACCTGTGAGGCTGGCCTTGCCGTAAAAGCGAGTATCGAGATACGAGTAGGAAACACCTGCTATAGAATTCTTTTGATTATCTATCTGCATTTCATATTTGTACTGATCTCCTGCATCTGTATAAAACCACCCCCTCCAGATGCCTGTCAGGTTTTGTGCAAAAACGGGAGAAAAAAACAGGAGAAAAAAACAGCAGAAAGCAATCTTCAATGCAGGGTGTTTCATGTGCTGTGAAATTAATTATTAACGGTTTTAGAGGGCCAGCACTGTGGCAAGAGTTTGTTAATTTTGCCGCTCTTTATGAGTGAGATAATTAAAATAACGCTGCCCGACGGATCTGTTCGTGAATACGCGAAAGGCAGTACTGCATTGGATGTTGCTAAATCTATTTCAGAAGGATTGGCAAGAAAAGTTTTGTCGGCAGAGGTAAACGGACAGGTGTGGGATGCTACACGTCCGATCAATGAAGACGCTCACCTTAAACTATTGATGTGGGATGATGCGGGTGGTAAAAGCACTTTCTGGCATTCGTCGGCACACTTGATGGCGGAAGCAATAGAACAAATGTTTCCAGGAGTGAAATTTTGGGTAGGACCGCCTGTTGATAATGGGTTTTACTACGATATTGATTTGGGCGATCGTTCGATCAGCGAAGAAGATTTGCGCAAGCTGGAAGTGAAAATGGCGGAGTTGGCCAAGCAAAACAATGTCTACACACGTAAGGAAATACCAAAGACAGAGGCGGTTCAATACTTCACCGAAAAAGGCGATGAATACAAACTTGATTTGTTGCAGGCATTAGAAGATGGAAACATAACTTTTTACACACAGGGAAACTTCACTGATCTCTGTCGCGGGCCGCATATTCCGCACACAGGTTTCATTAAAGCAATTAAGATCACCAACATTGCAGGCGCTTACTGGAAAGGTGATGAAAAGAACAAGCAACTGACACGCATTTACGGCGTTACGTTTCCATCTCAAAAGCAGCTGGATGAATATCTGCAGATGCTGGAGGAAGCAAAAAAACGAGACCATCGTAAGCTCGGTAGGGAACTTGGTATTTTCACAATGGACGATGATGTGGGCCCGGGTTTGCCCTTGTGGATGCCAAATGGTACAATCATCATTGAGGAGTTGGAAAAGTTAGCAAAAGAAACCGAGCTGGCAGGAGGATATAAAAGAGTGGTTACGCCACACATTGCAAAAGAAAGTATGTACCTCACGAGCGGACACTTGCCTTATTATCAGGATAGCATGTACCCGCCGATGGAGTTGGAAGGCGTGAAGTACTACCTGAAATCGATGAACTGCCCGCACCACCACAAAATATTCGCTGCGGAGCAGCACAGTTATAAAGACCTCCCATTGCGGCTTGCAGAATACGGCACCTGCTACCGCTACGAACAAAGTGGTGAGTTGTTTGGGCTGATGCGTGTACGTTGCCTGCATATGAACGATGCACACATCTATTGCACAAGAGAACAGTTTGCACAGGAGTTTAAGGCAGTAAACGATATGTACATCAAGTACTTTAAAATCTTTGGAGTTGATAAATACGTGATGCGTTTGTCGCTTCACTCGAAGGAAAAACTGGGAGTGAAGTATGTGAATGAGCCCGAATTGTGGCTGGAAACAGAAGCGATGGTGCGGGATGTGATGAAAGAAGCAAACATTCCATTTGTGGAAGTGCCGGACGAAGCAGCATTCTACGGACCAAAAATAGACGTGCAGATTTGGAGTGCTATTGGAAGGGAATTTACCCTGGCAACAAACCAGGTGGATTTTGCGCAAGGGCGCCGTTTCAATCTGTCGTTTACAAATCAGAATAACGAACCTGAGACACCTCTCATTATTCACCGTGCGCCGCTTGGAACGCATGAACGCTTTATAGGATTTTTGTTGGAACATTATGCAGGTAAATTCCCGACCTGGCTGGCGCCTGTGCAGGTGAAAATTCTACCGATTTCTGACAAGTTTTTACCCTATGCAAAAGATGTTTTGGAAAAATTGAAAAAAGCAGATATTCGTGCGGAGATTGACGAAAGGAACGAAAAAATTGGTAGGAAAATTCGCGACACGGAGCTGATGAAAGTGCCTTACATGCTGGTGATTGGCGAGAAAGAGATGAATGAAAACAAAGCATCTGTTCGCAGGCAGGGCAAAGGTGATATGGGAGCAAAAGGTGTGGATGAATTTCTGAGTGAGATAACAGAAGAGATCAGAAACCGCGTCGGTTAGGATTGAGCCGGGAGCCAATAGCAGTATTA